>CBDUIU010000075.1:0-10648 GCA_965367335.1 uncultured Saprospiraceae bacterium | reverse complement strand
GAAAGTTTGCCTGGGAATCCGTACCGTCTTATATTTTAGCACAAATGCTTGGAGCTATGTTAGGCGCTACCACAGTTTGGTTATCGTATAGAAACCATTTTGACATTACGGAAGATGGAGATAGTAAAAGAGCAGTATTCTGTACAGCCCCGGCTATAAGAAATTTCCCCACTAACTTTTTTAGCGAAGCCCTCGGCACCTTTATTTTGATGTTTACCATTTTATATTTTACCGATGCCAGTATAAGTGATACCCAAACAGTAGTAGGACTTGGATCCCTGGGTGCCATACCTGTAGCCTTTTTGGTTTGGTCAATTGGTTTGTCTTTAGGTGGAACTACTGGCTACGCGATAAACCCTGCGCGTGATCTGGGACCAAGAATAATCCATGCTATTTTACCGATAAAAAATAAAGGATCAAACGATTGGTCCTATGCCTGGATTCCAATAGTAGGGCCATTAGTCGGAGGCGTAATAGCTGCATTGCTTATGCTGGGACTATCTTAGACAAAAATATAATTCTTTAGGCTAATTCATAACCTTCATTTCCAGAGGGAATGACCTATTACTAAGAAAGAGATAGCAATCACTTTCTTCAAAATAAATTATACGTTGAAGATAATCTAATTATCACTCATGACATACATGAAAACATTAGGGTCAATTTTATTTTTGTTTTTGTGCTTAACTATTCATGCCCAAGAGTTACCTCCCATAGAGGACTTCACTACGATAGAATATGGTGGAGGCACTCAAAACTGGATGATTACACAGGGTAAGGATCATTATATTTACGTAGCAAATAATATAGGATTATTAGAATATAATGGTTCGATATGGAATACCTACCCCTCTCCCAATAATTCCATATTAAGAGCGGCTAAAGTAATTGGTAATAAAATTTTTACCGGATGTTATTCTGAATTTGGCTATTGGGAAAAAGATGAATTCGGATCCTTGCAATACACCTCTTTAATTTCAAAAATAACAGATGTTTCATTAGAGGATGACCAAATCTGGAATATCCTTGAATACGAGGACTGGATACTATTTCAATCCGGTCATAAATTGTTTTTCTTTCACAAAAACCTAGAGACTTATAAAATTATTTCTTCAGACAACATCATTTACAAGGTCTTTAAAGTAGGTGATAAAATATACTACCATGTCGCAAATGAAGGGATATTCAAAATAGAAGATGGCGCCCCAATGTTGGTGACCAAAAGTAAGTTAATATTAGAAGATCGGGTGATTAATATATTTGAGGATAACAATGAAATCACGATTCTCACCCGAAATTCCGGCTTTTTCCATTTGAAGGATGCCAGCTTAGTAAAATGGAATATCCAGGCAAATGCCATCCTTAAGACCCTTAATGTTTTCAGTAGTATCCGCTTAAAGAATGGCAAATTTGTCATCGGCACGATATCCAAAGGATTACTAGTATTAAGTGAATATGGAGATTTAGCGTATGCCATTAACCAAAAAAAAGGCCTGGGGAACAATACCGTGCTTTCTTTATTTGAGGATGAAGACAATAACGTTTGGGCAGGATTAGATAATGGGATAAATTGTATTAATATAGATGCTCCGATAAAATCCTTTATTGATTATGATGGTATTCTGGGTACGGTCTACGCCACCAGTGTTTTTAAGGACCTGTTGTATGTAGGAACCAATCAAGGACTGTTTTATCGACCCATAAAATCACCAAATGAAGCCTTCAAATTTGTGAAGGGAACCGCAGGTCAGGTATGGAGTCTGTTTAATGAGGATAATAAAAATTTGATTTGTGGTCATCACCTTGGTACTTTTTTGATTAATGGCGGCTCTTCAAAGCGGATCAGTTCGGTTTTAGGTGCTTGGGGTATTAAAAGGCTTCCCCATCGGGATAACTTATTACTACAAGGCAACTATGATGGTCTGTATATATTAGAAAGAAGAAATGGGCTTTGGCAAGAAAGAAATAAGATTACAGGTTTTAAAAACTCTTCTCGCTTTTTCGAAATCAATCCGGCAAATCAATTATGGGTCAATCATGAGTATAAGGGCGTATTTCGGGTACAGTTAGATTCCCTACTGACGAAAGCCATAGATGTCCAACTACATTCAGAATTACCCGATGGTAAAAACTCTGGTTTAGTTACTTATCAAGGGAACATAATTTATGCTTCTGAAGCAGGTTTCTTTAAATACAACCAAATCAAAGAGGCATTTGAAAGAGATTCGATGCTCAATGCTTTGTTTTCCGGTACAGAATATATTTCCGGAAAAATGGAAGTAGACAAATCAGGCAAATTGTGGACTTTCTCAAAATATAACATCAATTATATAGACAATAATGATTTAACCAATCAATTGGAAATCGGACAGATAGCAATACCGTCCTATTTAAGAAAAGGGGTACCGGGTTTTGAAAATATTCAATTACTGGAGCCCCATAAATATGTGTTGGGTACAACAAGTGGCTATTTGATCATAGATTTATCCCAAGCGGAAACATCCTCAGACTACCTTATTCATTTAAATGCCGTAACGATTAAAGACTTAAATGAAAACCTGACGTATCTCCCGCTACGGCAAGTCGGGGAATTCTCTCACAAACAAGGCATTATATCATTTGAATATGCTGTTCCCGAATATGATAAATTTCAGGAGGTAAAATATCAATACAAGCTAAATAACCTTGTTGACAGATGGAGTACCTGGTCAAAAGTTCCTAAGGTACAGTTTGAGAATCTGGGGTTTGGGCAATATGAGTTTGAAGTGAGGGCAAAAGTGGGCAATGAGTTAACCAGGAATATTGCAAGTTATAGTTTTAAGATAAACAGACCTTGGTATATATCAGATCTCGCAATATTGATTTATTTGCTCATCTTGGCCAGTATTGGATTTTTGGTTCATAAAGCTTACAAATTCTATTATGAGCGAATCTTAAAGCATAAACAGATTGAAAATGAAAAGGCAATCATCCAAATACAAAATGAGAAACTAAACCAAGAGATTGAAAGTAAGAATAGCGAGTTGGCCATTTCGACTATGAGTATAATCCGGAAAAATGAATTATTAGGCAAAATAAAAAAGGAGCTAAAAAATAATAATATTGAAAGCACGATTCAGTTAATAAATGTCAACCTGAGTAATAATAATGATTGGACACTCTTTAAAGAAGCTTTTAACAATGCGGATAAAGGATTTTTAGATAAGATCAAAAAAAAGCATCCGGAACTTACACCAAATGATTTGAGATTTTGTGCCTATCTAAGACTAAATTTATCTTCTAAAGAGATTGCGCCGCTACTTAATATTTCTACTAAAAGTGTAGAAACTAAAAGGTATCGTTTGCGAAAGAGATTGAACCTAAATCATGATGACGGGCTGGTAGATTACATTTTGAAGTTCTAACTTTTTCCCCTACAGCTCAATTTTTCACCACTACAATACCACTACACTGTAAATTTCTGTTGACTTCCAGCAACATATCTAAATTTTAAAATATATAGCTTAGGCTAGTATTTGTAAAGCTTTCAAGCACCTAAGCATTCTAAATTCAAGAAAATTTGTCGATGTTCGTTTTTTATGGTGGTAAAACATAGTTGTATTACCAAGTTATACTTTTAGATTTACAAAGGTCAATTCAACGGAACGCCCTTTAAACATTGGGTGAAATAATTTTAATCATTCTTTCATAAAAACCTTCCTAACCATGAAACTAAAATTACACATACATAAACTTAAAATAGTTTTATTCCTCCTCTTGTGTAGTTCTTTTTCACTTATTGCACAGACCACCGTAAGTGGAACTGTTCTATCGGCAACTGATAATATGCCTTTGATTGGGGCAACTGTTGTTGAGAAAGGAACAAACAATGGCACCTCCACAGACCTTGACGGTAAATTTACCTTAACAGTTGGTGAATCTAGCTCCGTAGTTGTTTCTTATGTAGGGTATAAAACCCAGGAAGTAGCTATTTCAGGAAGTAACCTTTCCATTCTATTAGAAGACGATACCAATGTACTCGGCGAAGTAGTCGTAGTCGGTTATGGTACACAAAAGAAGAGTGACCTGGTAAGTGCGGTTACTAAAACAGACTTACAAAAGGCAGTCGCAACACCTACATCTGATGTAAATGAAATGCTTAGAGGTAGAATCTCAGGTTTACAAGTAGATGTTGGAGGGGGGACGCTCAGGCCCGGTGGTACCTCTGAAATATTGTTCAGGGGACGTGGTTCCATAGAAGGGAACATCGGTGGTATTTATGTGGTAGACGGTGTAGTAAGAAGTGGTGGTATTGAGGATATCAACCCGGATGATATTGAGTCTATCGAATTCCTCAAGGATGCCTCGGCACAGGCCATTTATGGGTCCAGAGCGGTGAACGGTGTCGTTTTGATTACTACCAAAAGAGGTAAGGCTGATAAAATCAGCGTTTCATATCATGGATTCCTGAGTACGAAATCTATTGAAAGGAACTTTGATGTGTATAGCGGACAAGAATTCGCACAGCTGAGAAGAGAGGCAACACGATCAAATAATGCGGATGATTCCTATTCGAATGACATAGACATCTTTACTTCTACTGAATTAGAATCTATTGCAAATAACGACTTTGTAGATTGGGAAGATGAATTAGTAGATAATGGTTTTGTCAATAGTCAATCCATTGGTATCAGTGGTGGTACAGAACAAACCAAGGTATATGCAAGTTTAAATTACTTCAAAGAAGAAGGCATCATTCCTACCTCTAGCTATACCAGAAAAAATTTCCGCTTAAATGTTGATCAAAAAATAAGTGATAAGATTTCAACCACTTTTGATCTTAACTTACTAAACGATGATATTGAAAGAGCGGCAAATGTAAATGTCATTACCTTCTCCCCACTTGGCAGAGCCTATGATGAAGCAGGAGAACTGGTTCAATTCCCCAGTGGTGAAGAATTAACCGGAACCAATCCTTTATGGAACTTACGAGAGTCAGACCATGACGAAAAAGGAAATGATTTTGTGGTAACTATTATCCCAAAATGGCAAATCACTGAAAACCTGCAATACCAATTCAAAGCTTCCGTCACGAGAAGAAATTCAGAAAGAGGACAGTATCTGTCTTCCTTGCATTCGAGTGGAGATAGCGACATGGGAATTGCCAGAATAGACAATCAATTAAGAGAAGCTTACTTAATTGAAAACATCCTTACTTACGACAAAGCGTTTAACGACGATAATATCTTTAATTTAACGTTGGTACAAGCTGTTGACGAAAATAAATTTTCCCGGACTTTTACAGAAGGTAAAGGTTTCATAAACGAAAGCTTAGGATACGATGGAATTACAAATGCAATAGGTAGTGTTTCTGTAGAAAGGGAAAAAACAAAATTAAGAACCGCTTCTTATATGGGTAGAGCCAGGTATAATTATTTAAATAAATACTTATTGGCGGCTACCTTAAGAGCGGATGGTGCATCAGTTAATGCGGCAGGAAATAAGTGGACTTATAACCCTGCCGCTGCTTTTGCCTGGAAAATCCACAATGAAGGATTTCTGGACAACGCCGATGCCATTCAGGAGCTAAAATTAAGGATTAGTTATGGTTCTTTGGCCAATGCCCTTAGTCGTCCTTACACTTCTCTTTTTACAGCAGATGGACAAAACTATGTATTTGATGGAGAATCTGCTTCCGGATATTCGCCATCTACAGCTTTACCAAATCTGGAACTAAAACACGAAACCATTACTACCTTTAACGTAGGTGTTGACTTTTCGATATTTAAAAGACTTTTACAAGGTAGCATTGAAGTATATAATTCAAGTACGAAAGATCTATTACTCAAAAGAGGTGTGCCTTCCACTTCAGGTTATACCTTCACTTACTTTAATGCGGGTGAAGTACAGAACAAGGGTGTTGAATTAGGCTTAACTGCAAATGTTATTAACACACAAGATTTCAGATGGTCTGTCTCTATGAATTGGTCTAACAACAAAAATGAGTTAATAGACCTTTATGACGATGCAGACGGAAATCCTATTTTAGAGGATGATACCTACCGTTATTATGTTGGCCAGCCCATTGGTGTCATTAGACAGTACCAATTTGATGGCATCTGGCAAGCAGGTGACAACTTTGATGATGCACCACAGGCGAACCCAAACTCTACCGACCCACAGACAGACCTAAGACCTGGAGATATTAGAATTAAAGATACAAATGGTGTAGATGATGACGGCAATGTTACAGGTGTACCGGATGGCAAAATAACACCAGAGGATCGCGTGTTTACTGATGGTAATCCTGACTGGTTTGGGTCACTATCTACCAATTTTTCCTACAAAGGATTTGATTTGCTTGTTGATTTTTACGCAGTAGAAGGAGCCATTAAGACCAATCCATTCTTATCGGTATTTAACAATGGCGGAACCTTACAAGGAAAAGCGAATGGCGTAAAAGTACCTTATTATACACCGGAGAACCCATCTGAAACCTATCCCCGACCTAATTTTGATTCTGCTCCTAAATACTTAGGTGCCTTAGCAGTTAAAGATGCGTCTTATATTAGACTTAGAACCATTAGCTTAGGCTATACTTTACCAGCAGCAATAAATGATAAACTGAACATAGAGCAAATTAAGGTTTATATTACAGGTACCAATTTATTTACAAAGACAGACTATTTAGGATATAGCCCGGAAGTAAACATAAGAGACACTTTTTCTAGTGCAGACACAGGATATCCTGATTCCAAGGTTTACACTTTTGGGTTAAAAGTTCAATTTTAATTTAACAAACAATAATATACCAATATCATGAATGCAACATATTTTTCCAACGTCGTAACTAGTAAGCTCCTCGTGCTTATGGCGATATTAACTTTAGTATCGTGCAAAGACTTCCTGGCAGAACAACCAAGTACTGAAATTGATGCGGCCTATGTTTATAATACTGAAGAAGGGTTAAAATCCGGTGTAGTAAGTTTGTATAAATTTAACAGAGATCGATATGATGATGGGAGTGAAGATTTTCTTCCAGCGCTGATGATGGCATCAAGAAGTGATTTAGTTTTTAATAGATCCGGCTATTTAGGATTGATGGGCAGGTTCCAGAGAGGTGTATCTCCGATTGAATACTCTGCCAGTTTATTGTCTAATCATTTTTGGAGACATTATTACCGGATCTCTACGAAAGCAACGGAAATTATTAATGCTGCTGAGGTAGCTGAGGGAGTTGATGAAGACGTCAGAAAGACGGTGATAGCGGAAGCCAAATTCTTTAGAGCAGAAGCTTACTTTTGGTTGTATCGAATGTTTAACAATATCTATGTAACCACTGAATCGATTACCGTTGATAATGCATTTGCAGTGATTGATGATAGATCATCTACCGAAGAGATATTTTCATTAATCAATAGTGATTTACAGTACGCCATTGATAATTTAGAATGGACCAGGCAATTTGGCCGGGTAACGAAAGGTACTGCTAAGCACGTGAAAGCTAAAGTTGCCATGTGGCAAGGAGATTGGTCGGAAGCGAAAAACCAAGCTGAAACACTAATTTCTGAAGGTCCTCATAGCTTGGTTTCCGTAGCTGATGTGTTTAAAAATGAGATGAATCACGCAGAGCAATTATTTGTTGTTCAGTTTGAGGAAAACCTTTTGGGTGGTGGTAGTCGCAACTTCATCAATGCGAATCAGGCCGTAAAATATTGGCTGGCACCAGATTCAGATTCAAGGGCGGAGTACGGTGGCAGAGGGTTTTCCCGGCTCTTACCTAACAACTACCTCTTAAGTTTGCTGGCTGAAGATCCAAATGACAAAAGAGATGATGACAATTATTTTAGATTAAAATATTACTACAGTTCTGGTGTTAATGCAGGTCAGGAAATAGATCTGTACCAGCCCATCACAGACCTTAACAATCCTAGCACCACTTATAAGCAATATTACGAAAGAACACATCCAGCTTGTTTGAAATTTGCGCAAGAAAATAACGACCCCACGACTTATTTTCAAATTAGTAATGTGATGGTCTATAGATTAGCAGAGACCTATTTAATCGCTGCTGAGGCAAATATGAGATCAGGTGGTGACCCGCTACCCTTTATTAATGCGGTAAGAACCAGAGCCGGAGCTGCCGAATTAATGAGCGTAGATGAGCAGGCTATTTTGGATGAGCGGGCACGTGAATTAGCTTTTGAAGGGCAAAGATGGTTTACTTTGAAAAGAATGGGACAGTCAGTGATCAACAATCAGATCAGAAGTTATGCTGGTGACGGTGAATACTTCCCTGACAATCTAGGAATAAAAGATCCAAGAACAAATTGGCAGGATCATTTTATTAACTTCCCAATCCCACAAAGAGATTTAGATTTATTAGGACCGAACTACCCTCAAAATACCGGGTATTAATCTTAATACAACTTACTAGTCTGCCATCTTTGATTCATCACAGAAAATTGAAAGGAAAGATGGCTGTTCATTGGAGCGAAGCTCCAGTTTATTTCGACTTCGGCATCCTGGTTTATACCCAATGTATACTCAACCCGGATGTCGAAGGCAAATAAACAAAGCGTTTACACGCTCCCCTTCCCCACCGGCAGGCACGTATAAACCTTTAAACATACCTATTTGAAATTCGTGATCACCTCCATTTTTCTGACCTAAACAAGGGTGCTCTACTATTTAACAAGTAGTTTGTTAGCTCTTTTTCTCTAACAAAAATACACTCCATAAGTATGCGTTTTTTATTTGTATTGTATATTGTTATTGGATTGAATTATTGTACCATCTCTCCCACTAAAGGGAAAATCGCTTTTGCTGATAATGTAGTAATAGCACATCGGGGTGCCTGGAAGGCAAAAGCACTACCACAAAATTCGATTGCCGCTTTAAAACATGCCATAGCATTGAATTGTACCGGGTCTGAGTTTGATGTGCGTATGACTGCAGATGACATTCTCATTGTAACGCATGACCCTGACTATCACGAGATGGTGATTGAAGAATCTACCTATGATGAATTGGCAAAAGTTAAACTCTCTAATGGTGAAAAACTTCCTACGCTAAGAGATTACCTGATCGCGGGGATGACGAATAATGATTCTACAGGTCTCGTTTGTGAGATCAAGCCATCAAAAACAGAAGGGCAAAACATTAAGATCACGAATAAAGTGTTAGAACTGGTAAAGGAACTTAATGCAGCAGCTTATATTTCCTACTATATTAGTTTTAGCTATGAAATTTTGAAAAGAATTGAAGAAATCACACCGGAGGCTAAAACGCAATATTTGGATGGTTCCAAAGCACCTAAGGTGCTAAACAATGATGGTATTGATGGTTTAGATTACCTTGTTCATAAATTAAAGAAGCGCCCGGAATGGATTGCAGCGGCTAAAGAACTTGGTTTGCTTCTCAACTCTTGGACAGCAGATAAAAAGGAAGACATTGAATGGCTCCTAGTCAATGATTTTGATTACATTACTACTAATGAGCCCGAACTCGTTTTTGAGATGAGTGAACAAAGTCCGCTCAGGCAACAATGGCAATTAGTTTGGAGTGATGAATTTAATTACAATGGCAAACCGGACTCCACCAAATGGCGTCATGAAATTGGTTTTAAAAGAAATCAAGAGAAACAGTATTACACCGATAAGCTGACCAACTCAAGGGTCGAAGAGGGCCACCTCATCCTGGAATCGCACAAAGAAAAAATTTCAAATGAAGCTTTTGAAGGAACGGAGGTTAAAAATTGGCGGCACAATCAACCCTTTGCGGAATACACGGCTGCGAGCCTGACAACAAAAGGTTTAGCAGAATGGACTTATGGCCGAATTGACATCAGCGCCAAATTACCCAAGGGCGTAGGTCTATGGCCCGCATTTTGGATGATCGGCGAAAATTATGATGAGGTGGGCTGGCCAGAATGTGGTGAAATAGATATTATGGAACATGTTGGGTTTGAACCGGATTCTATTTTTGGTACGATCCATACTAAAGCCTACAACCACATGAAGGGAACGCAAAAAGGGAAAAAAACTTATGTGGACAAACCCTATGATACCTTCCACACTTATTCCCTGGTATGGACGCCGGAATACATGAATTTTCTACTGGATGGAAAGGTCTATAACAGCATTGAAAATGAAAACAAAACCACTCATGAATGGCCCTTCGACCAAGATTTTCACTTGAAAATCAATGTAGCTATCGGTGGGATGTTGGGTGGACAAAAAGGAATTGATGATGATAGCTTTCCTAATAAAATGATCATTGACTACGTCAGAGTATTTAAAAAAGTTAAGCAACTATGACCTACCGGGCAATCTTGGTTTTGATTATGGCAATTTGTACAATCAGTTGCCAAGATGAAACTCTCCTTTCGCTAATGACCTATAACATTCGCTTAGATGTTACTTCAGATGGAGAGAACGCCTGGCCGAATCGTAAAGATTTTCTGATTGCGCAAGTATTATTTTTAGAACCTGATATTTTAGGCGTCCAGGAAGCAAGACCAAATCAGATTGAAGATCTGAGTTCCTCCCTGGTAGATTATGATTATATTGGTAATGGTAGAGATGGAGGAAAAAAAGGGGAACATTCCGCCATTTATTATAATGCAAAAAAACTTAAGGTAGAGCAACAACATACTTTCTGGCTTTCT
>CBDUIU010000074.1:0-10693 GCA_965367335.1 uncultured Saprospiraceae bacterium | reverse complement strand
GGTTACATCAACGGCTTGATGGCAGTCATTTTTATACTGAAATCTCAACCTTCTCGCTCCCCCAACCCCACCAACATTACCGGGTTTCAATTTTAAAAGATATTACGGATAAAAAACGTGCAGAGAAAGCACTAAAACAAAGTGAAGAACGACTCAGTCTGGCTTTAGATGCTGGTCAGTTAGGAACCTGGGACTGGGATATTAAATCTGGCAAAACGGTGTTTGATGAACGCTGGGTACAAATGCTCGGATACGAACTTTCGGAAATTGAGCAGCATCACACTACTTTCGATCGGCTCGTTGTGCCAGAAGATCTCCCAAAGTCATATTATGAAATTGGGCGGCATTTGGCTGGAGAGACTAATTTCTTTGAGGTGGAAATAAGAATGATTGCCAAGGATGGTTCCACTAAATGGATCTACGATCGAGGTAAGATTAGCAATTATGATGAACAGGGTTTACCACTGCGAATGACGGGCATCCACATGGATATCACCAAACAAAAAGAAGCTGAGCTTGCTTTATTAAAAAGTGAAGCTCAGCTAAAAGAAGCACAGGAAATTGCTAAGGTCGGGCACTGGGAATATGATGTTATTTCAAGAAAAGCGATTTGGTCAGATGCTATTGCACACTTGTTGGGCCTTGACCCGGAAGCCCCTTCCCTGAACGATGAAGAATATTTAAAATTGATTGTACCGGACGATAGAGAGGCTGTCGAAAAATCTTTTAGGCATACCATAAATTCCGGAGCACCCTATCTGCAAGAATCCCGTAAAATATTGCCGAATGGCAAAATGATCCATACCATTGCCAGAGGTTTGCCGGTTTTTGAAAATGGCCAGGTGGTTAAGCTCTACGGAACCATGCAGGATGTTTCCGAAATTAAAGAGGCGGAGGAAAAACGAGAACAACTTCTTTTAGAGTTGGAAGCGGTTAATAAAGAGCTCAAGGAGTTCGCTTACATTGTTTCTCATGACTTAAAGGCGCCCTTACGCGCAATCGGATTGTTAGCTCAATGGCTACTTGAGGATCATAGCCATCTTTTGGATCAACCCGGACAAGACCAATTAAAGCTATTGAACAGCCGGGTGAATCGAATGCATGGCTTTATTGACGGCATCTTAGAATATTCTCGTATTGGCAGGGTGCAAGAAACTAAAGAACCCATCAACCTCAATGATATTCTTCAAAACGTAAATGCATTACTGGAAATCCCCGCAAACTTCTCCATCAACGTCCCGAAATCGCTTCCCACAGTACTGGCTGATAAACTTCGGATCCAGCAGCTTTTTCAAAATCTAATCAGCAATGCGATTAAATATAATGATAAAGATAAAGGAGTATTGACTATTACTTTTGTAGAGCTGGACCAATGTTACGAATTTAGTTTTACGGATAATGGTCCGGGAATTGATCCGCGATATCACGATAAAATCTTTCAGATCTTTCAAACCCTCCAATCAAGAGATACTGTCGAAAGCACTGGTATCGGACTGACAATAGTGAAAAGAATTGTGGAATCACATGGTGGGAAAATCTGGGTGAAATCTGAGAAAGGAAAAGGAACTAGCTTTATTTTCTCCTTTTGCAAAAAACTTTAATTATCGACATTGACTTTTTTTCTTAAAAAATTATTATTTTCGTCCAACACAAACAATCATCTTCCCCGAAGTAGAACAATAGATGGGCTAGCATAAATAGAAGATTTGGCACCTTTTCACGAAGAGGTCGCTTGGATTATTGAACTATTCTGTTTTTTATGAAAAATAATGCCCCAATTATTTTGGTCGAAGATGACCAAGTTGATGCAATGACTGTGCAACGGGCTCTAGCTGAAATTAAAGTGAGCAATCCTCTGGTCCACTTTAAGAATGGAGAAGATGCATGGTACTTTTTATCTCAAAAACTAGAAGTCAAACCTTGTATTATTTTATTAGATTTGAATATGCCAAGAATGAATGGTTTGGAGTTTCTGGAAAGAATCAAACAAGACCCAAATAACCGCTCTATTCCAGTTATTATTTTAACGACCTCTACCGAATACCAAGACCGTAGCCAGAGTTTTGATCTTAGTGTAGCTGGATATATGGTCAAACCGGTAAATTACAAACAATTCGTTGAGATGATGATCACTATCTCCCATTACTGGCGTCAAAGCGAGTTACCTTAGCGCAGTTCTAGCTTGATTAGCTGCAACCTTCTTCTCACCTGCAACTCGTTTTCTCAGCCTCTTGGCACAACAATGCAGCTAATAAATATATTCCTGAAAAATACGAATATGGCTAGCATACTAATTATTGAAGATGACCTTGTCGATCAAATGGCGATCAAGCGAAGTCTTGCTCCTTTCAAAACAATTCAATTTACTTATGCTGCTTCCCTGAAAGAAGCAATGGCATTGCTTGCCGATCATGCTTATGATTTGATTATTACCGACTATTTTTTACCCGATGGACTAGGTACGGACTTACCCAAGGTGGATTGCCCAATCTATTTGATGACTGGTCTTTCAGAGATGCCTGATCCGAATATCAGTCATGACTTTGTGGAAGTGCTGATCAAAGACAGGGAAAATAGCCATTTACAAAAGATACCCAAGATCATTCAACTTCGTTTTAACGATAAAACCATCCTTCAAAATCAAACCTATAAGCGACTACCTCCGCTTCAACAATTGTCCATAAATTTTCAAAAGAATCATCTATTATTTCTGGATATACTACAGGAAATGCAAAATCAATTTGAACAGGCGCTGCTACAATTGAATGCTTACCCGGGTGAATTAACGCTCCAAGATTTGTTTCAACTGGCGCATAAACTCAAATCGCAGTTTTCCCTGGGTAGTTTTAATGAGGGTACTCTCAATGCGGAAAAATTGGAGCGCCTCTCACAAGACAAGGAGGCTACGCCTGAACATATTCAGGAAGTGATAACTTTAGTTCAAAACTCCATCCATCAAGCACTACAAGCCATTCAGAAGGAATCAGGTGATAGGAAATCCTAATTTTTGCTAATAAAATTTTCCTATATTTCCGCCATGTTAGACATCGATCTACTGCAATACCAAGAGGCATTAATCCTAAAAAAGGAAAATGGGAAAAATTATATTTTTGATCCTATTCGGAATAAATATATGGTGCTCCAACCCGAAGAAATGGTTCGTCAGTTGATGATTAACTACTTACTGGAGCAAGGGTACAACAAAAACCGCATGGCCGTAGAAAAACTGCTGGTGATCAATGAAAAAAGACGTCGATTTGATCTTTTGGTATATCACCAAAACATGAAACCCTTTTTATTGGTAGAATGTAAAGCACCTGAAGTCAAGTTGAGTCAAAGTACGCTGGATCAAATCGCCCGGTACAATTTACCGCTTAAAGCTTCCTATCTTTTAATCACTAACGGTCCTCAAACTCATTGTTGCAGAATGAATTATCAGGAAAAATCTTACTCCTTCATTGACCAATTACCTGCATTCCCCAAAAAGTAAGCTCAATTTTTTCCTGCCTTCTCCTCCCTTTTTCCCAATCTTAATTCCTATTTTGCAGAATGAACCTTTAATGGTTCTCATAGGTTACTTTATGGACCTTTACAACTTAAAAGTCACTAACCAATATGAAGAGTAAACCAAAAGTCCTGGTCACTGGAGCCAATGGACAAATCGGAACGGTATTAACCCAGGTCTTACGCCAACGTTACGGAAATGAGCAGGTCGTCGCCTCTGACATTAAAAGGCCGGAAGGGAACGGAGGCCCTTTCATCTTTCTGGATATACGCGACCGCGAGGCGATGATCCAAATTGTAAAAGAATATGGGATTAACCAAATCTATCATTTGGCTGCCATCTTGTCGGCCAAAGGTGAACAAGATCCACTAGGTACCTGGCAACTCAATATGGAAGGCTTGTTTAATGTATTGGAAACAAGCCGCATCTGCCAAGTGGAACGTATCTTCTATCCTAGTTCTATCGCTGTATTTGGCCCAAACACACCTAAAGACAATACCCCTCAATATACCTATCTTGACCCCACTACTGTTTATGGGATCAGTAAACTAGCAGGTGAGCAATGGGTCAACTATTATCATCTAAAGTATGGCTTAGATATTCGTTCGGTTCGTTATCCCGGAATCATTGGCTATCAATCAAACCCTGGTGGTGGAACGACAGATTACGCAGTGGATATTTTTCATTATGCGGTAGAAGAAAAACCGTATACCTGTTTTCTAAAATCAGATACGCGTCTCCCCATGATGTATATGGACGATGCTATCCGTGCCACCATAAGGTTAATGGAAGCTCCCGCCAGCCAAATCAAGGTTCGCACATCTTATAATCTATCTAGTGTAGATTTCACTCCAGCTGAATTAGTCGATGCCATTCGTCAGTATTACCCTGACTTCAAGGTCAGCTACGAGCCCGATTTCCGCCAACAAATTGCCGATAGCTGGAATAACAGCATTGATGATAGCCAGGCTCGCCAGGATTGGGGGTGGGAACCCGCATTCGACCTGACCAGTATGACCAGAGAAATGATCCGACAGTTGAAAAAAAAAGTAACAACCATGACTCAATTGTAAGCGATGAGTAATCCAGTTGCAATCTTTTAACTCCTTTAAGATAGACCGTCAATGAGTCTGAAAAGCACTGATTACTATCCTTGAATTACATGCATTATATTTTTAAATAAACTTAATTCCAATTAAATGTATACTACCATAGAGAACAAACTACAGGAAGAAATTGACCTGATCAAAGAAGCTGGACTATATAAAAAAGAGCGCATCATTATTACTCCTCAAGGTGCCGAGATCAAAACGAATAAAGGAGATACCGTTCTGAACTTTTGTGCTAATAATTATCTGGGACTTTCTTCCCATCCTCTGGTTATTGATGCAGCCAAAGCAGCGATTGACTCACATGGATTCGGCATGTCATCCGTTCGTTTCATCTGTGGTACACAAGATATACATAAGGAATTGGAAGAAAAGATCGCCAAGTTCGTAGGCTGCGAAGACGCCATATTATATGCTGCTGCCTTTGATGCCAATGGAGGTCTTTTTGAACCGCTGTTAGGAAAGGAAGATGCCATTATTTCGGATACCTTAAATCATGCCTCAATTATTGATGGTATTCGTTTATGTAAGGCGGCCCGATATCGCTATAAGACCAACGATATGGCGGACCTTGAAGAAAAATTAAAAGAAGCACAAGGTGCTCGCCGTCGACTTATTGCTACGGATGGTGTATTTTCTATGGATGGAACTATTGCTCAAATCAACAAGATCTGTGATCTGGCGGATAAATATGATGCTATGGTGATGGTGGATGATTGTCATGCGACCGGGTTTGTGGGTAAAACCGGCAGAGGGTCCGCTGAGCATTGTCATGCATTTGGCCGAGTTGATATCATTACCGGAACGTTTGGGAAAGCATTAGGCGGGGCCAGTGGTGGGTTCACAGCTGCCCGGAAAGAGATTGTTGATATTTTACGCCAACGTTCACGGCCTTACTTATTTTCAAACACTTTAGCTCCGGCGATTGTAGGGGCCTCGATTGCGGTATTGGATATCTTGAGTAAGTCCACTGACCTAAGAGACAAACTGGAGGAAAATACCAAGTACTTCCGTAAAGAAATGACCTCAGCGGGATTTGACATTATTCCAGGTGAACACCCTATCGTTCCCGTGATGTTGTATGATGCCAAACTTTCCCAGCGATTTGCCGATAGACTGTTGGAAGAAGGAATTTATGTAATTGGATTTTTCTACCCGGTAGTTCCTAAAGAACAGGCTCGGATCCGAGTGCAAATATCCGCGGCGCACGAAAGATCGCATTTAGAAAAAGCAGTCTCTGCGTTTACAAAAGTTGGGAAAGAACTAGGTGTTTTATGACATAAATATTTCATACCTACTTCTAAGATATTCCAGGCAAAAACTATCTTTGCGGCTAAATAAAAATTTTAACATGCAAAGATTAAATGTTCTGCTTTCTTTATTTGTCTGTCTGAGTGTATTGCTTGCTTGCAACAATACATCTTCTGCAGATCAACAAAAGGAGAAGAAGGAAAATACTCATCATGAAGAAGGGCATCAACACGATGCTGAAAACCATGCACACCAACACGGAGCCTCAGAGAGCAAACTACCTGAGGGACAACTTACCTACCCTCAGGAAAAACACCTTGCTAACCTGAAACAACTTACTAATGGTGGTGACAATGCTGAAGCCTACTTCAGTTTTGACAATAAAAACCTGGTTTTTCAAGCCACCTACGAACCCTGGAATGCCAAATGTGATCAGATCTTCTACATGTCAATTGACGGTTACCAGGGAGATGCACCTCAGCTGCTCAGCACTGGAAAGGGCCGGACTACCTGCTCCTACTTTCTTCCGGATAACAAAAGTATTGTGTATGCTTCCACCCACCTTGGTGATGAAGCTTGTCCGGAGACACCTCGTTCAATGAATGGAAAATACGTGTGGCCGATCTATAAAGACTTTGACATTTTTGTAGCCGATTTGAAAGGAAACATTACCAAGCAATTAACGACAGACCCAGGCTATGATGCTGAAGCTACGGTTTCACCTGATGGCAAAAAGATGGTTTTTACCTCTATGCGTTCCGGTGACCTGGAGCTTTACACCTGTGATATTGATGGCTCAAACGTAAAACAAGTCACAACAGAATTGGGCTATGATGGTGGTGCTTTTTTCTCACCTGATAGCAAACAACTGGTTTTTCGCGCGTCACGTCCAAAGTCTGATGAAGATGTTAAAACGTACAAAGACTTACTAGCTCAGAACCTGGTTCAGCCGACCAATATGGAAATTTACGTATGTGATGTGGATGGTAGCAATCTACGCCAGGTGACTAAACTAGGTAAAGCGAACTGGGCACCCTTCTTTCATCCTTCCGGCGAGAAAATTCTATTTTGTAGTAACCATCATTCCCAAAGTGGCCGTCAGTTTAATTTATTCTTGATCAACGTAGACGGCACTGGTCTTGAGCAAGTTACCTTTGATAATGCCTTTGACGCCTTTCCAATGTTTTCTCCGGATGGTAAAAAACTGGTCTTTTCCTCCAATCGGAATAACGGTGGCACCAGAGATACCAATGTTTTTATTGCTGACTGGGTGGAGTAATCCGTAAATCGCATTTTTTATTAGGACTTAACCTTCCTACTAGCAATGGTAAATCCAGCTTTCGCAAAGCTTTAATTACAAAACGCCGTGTTGACAAATTCAACACGGCGTTTTAAGTTGAGCTCATGGCCAACTAAGGTAGATGCGTACGGGTAAGATTGAGGCAAAAACAACAATATTTTTTACGTTTTAAATTATTTGTTTATATTTGAATGTGAAATTAAGTAATTTGCATATTTAACCAAGAGCCGCAACAGCAATAGAATTGAAGGATATTCCATTTAAAAATCCAAGAACTCAATTACCTGGGCTTCCATCGCTTCAAGGGTTGTAGCATCAGTAATCTGATTACCTTCTTTTAAGTTACTTATGCCTGAAATAGGAAGCCGATTAGGCATGACAAATGTTCCAAGGTGATTCAGTACATGAGTTAATTGATCCATGCCCCGTAGATTACCTGCACGACCAGTAGCAATACCAGCTATTGCTGCTTTTTTATCTTTAAAAGTATCCTGGTAAGCTCTAACGGAACAAGCGTCAATGAACAATTTTAAGGCACCAGGAAATGAGCCATTGTATTCAGGAACAATAAAGAAGAATTTAGCTGCCGGGATCAGAGAATTATCTTGTATAGATTGTATTGAAGGAGCTTGACCCTCTTCGGCATACATTTCCGGGAAAAAGTAATCATGTGGAATATTCTCCAATTCGATCAAATGAATGGATTGATCCGTGTGCTTTTTAAATAATTCCGAAAATTGACGTGCAAAGTGTAATGCTTCACTGCCTTTACGATTGCTTCCGGAAATAATAGTTATCATATAATCGTGTGTTTAAATCTTTTGAAAAACGGCTACCAACGGGTAAAGATAAAAGCATCAGAGAAAAAGGTGGTCAGATGACCAGTATTTTTACAAAAGCTGCTATCTTTGGATGTTATTAGGAGGTATTTTATAATTGATCCTAGTTTAAAAATTCCAGTACTGATGAAGTTAACCTACTATGGGCATGCATGCTTCGGTATTCAAACCAAAGGAAAGCATCTTTTGTTTGATCCATTCATATCTGGTAATGAATTAGCCAGTCATATTGATCTCCATACTATTCCTGCGGATATAATTCTGGTTTCACATGGACACAGCGACCATGTGTTAGATGTGGAGACCATCGCTAAGCGGACCGGAGCAACTATAATAGCGAATTTTGAGGTTGCTACCTGGTTTCAGGAAAAAGGCCTGAAAGTTCATCCTATGAATCACGGCGGTCAAAAGCAATTTGATTTTGGAAATGTACGCTATGTCAATGCGGTACATTCCAGTGTACTCCCAGATGGAACTTATGGCGGCAATCCGGGAGGGTTTGTAGTTCATAATGATGAAATTTGTTTTTATTTCGCCGGAGATACTGCATTAACGTGGGACATGAAATTGATCCCAATGCTTGCACCACCATTGAGTTTTGCCATTTTACCTATAGGTGATAATTTCACAATGGGTTATCAGGATGCCGTACTAGCGAGTCAATTTGTGGCGTGTAAAACCATCGTGGGTTGTCATTACGATACTTTTGGTTATATTGAAATCAATCAGATAGAAGCTCGGAAGGTGTTTGAACAAGCAGGTTTGACTCTGCATTTACCGGGCATAGGAGAAACGATAGAACTACTATAAGCACTATTAATATTACCCGGTAGGCAACCCAGCGTTGGGCTGATCTACCACTGAAAATCATGTTGAATGGGAAAAGTGGTTGCTATAGCCAATCAGAAAGGAGGAGTTGGAAAAACAACAACCGCCATTAATTTGGCGGCCTGTCTGGCTATATTGGAAAAAAAAGTTTTACTCATCGATGCGGATCCGCAGGCTAATGCAACCTCGGGTGTTGGTGTAGATGAGTCCGAAATCGAAGTGAGCATTTATGATTGTATGGTCAATGATGCTGACCCTAAGACGGCGATCGTTAAGACCGGAACACCTAATTTGTATTTACTACCCTCTCATATCGACCTGGTCGGTGCCGAGCTGGAGTTAGTGAACAAATGGCGACGGGAGTATGTCTTTAAAGAAATGGTAGAAAAAATCAAGGATGATTTTGACTACGTCTTTATTGATTGTTTGCCTTCCCTCGGCTTGGTGACTGTTAATGCCTTATGTGCAGCTGACTCCGTATTGATTCCGGTTCAATGTGAATTCTTTGCCCTGGAAGGGCTTGGAAAATTAATGAATACCATCAGTTTAGTCAATAAACAACTAAACCCGGATTTGGAGGTGGAAGGTATCTTACTAACCATGTATGACAAACGTCTACGCCTCGCCAATGAGGTCGTCAACGAAGTCCGTGAATATTTCAAAGATCGGGTTTTTGAAACGATAATCCATCGGAACTCTAAGGTCGGCGAAGCACCTAACCTGCATGTTCCCGTAGTCCTCTATGATGCTTCCAGCAAAGGAACCGTTAACTTCCTGAACCTGGCCCGCGAGTTCCTGCAAAAAAATGATGATTACCGTACACGCAAAACCAAACCTGTTAAAAAGGAGGAAGAATGAAGCAAAAGAAATTTAAAAAGCAGGACCTGGGAAAAGGCATTCGGGCCCTGTTAGATAATATGGATAACAATCCGGACACGACGCCGGAGCAGTCTACTGTGCAAGAATTAACAAATACGGTAGCCAACATCCCCATCGAAGCGATCGAAGTTAATCCTTATCAGCCACGATATGATTTTGACGAGGAAGCACTGCAGGAATTGTCCGAATCTATCAAAGTACATGGATTGATTCAGCCACTGACCGTCCGACATATGGGCCAAGGGAAATACCAGCTGATCTCCGGGGAACGCAGAATGCGGGCTTCCACCTTAGCCAACCTTACAGAAGTTCCAGCCTATGTCCGCCTGGCTAATGATCAAGAGATGTTGGAGATGGCATTGGTGGAAAATATTCAGCGGGAAAACCTTAACGCAATGGAGGTAGCCATTACTTACCAACGTTTGAAAGAAGAGTGCCAACTGACGGATGAAACCTTATCCGAGCGGGTAGGAAAAAAGCGTAGCTCTGTAACCAATTACCTTCGGTTATTGAAATTGCCGCCGGATGTACAATCGGCGATAAAGAACAAGGATATTTCCATGGGCCATGCACGTGCCCTTGCTGGTGTTGATGACACAGGGTTACAATTAACCTTATTGAAGCAGGTGTTGGACCAGGGGCTTTCAGTCCGCGCAATCGAAGACCTGATCCGTAGCTACAGCGAAGAGCGGAAACCAAAGAGTAAAAAGGGAGCAAATCAATTACCTGATGATTATCAGTTTGTACAAAATCACTTATGCAAACAATTGGATGCCAAGGTAACGTTGAAGCGTAAATCAAATGGTAAAGGACAGATCATTATTCCATTCGGGTCAGACAAAGACCTGAATCGTTTGCTTGAGTTGATGTCTATGGATAATATGTAGATAGCGTTTTTCAATTATTGCACTCCGGATAAGTGTAAAATATATAGCTTAGGTAGGATTATCAGTTCTCCTTGTCCTTTTGATGTCGAAGCGAT
>CBDUIU010000073.1:0-10730 GCA_965367335.1 uncultured Saprospiraceae bacterium | reverse complement strand
GTAACAAGTATCCTTCCTCATCCCGGTCAATCAAAATATTGAGTCGCTTTAATTCCTGCAGATCTTCTTCAATGTGACCCACACGGTCCATAACCGTCTCATAGTAATTATCGGGAACATAGAGGAAATCTACACCATTTTTACGCAAAGTGTCTACTGTATGAATAATGTTATTTGTGGCGATAGCAATGTGCTGCACCCCTGCTCCATTATAAAAATCAATGTATTCTTCTATCTGTGATTTCTTCAAACCTTTAGCTGGTTCATTAATTGGGAACTTAATGTAACCGTTACCATTGGAAACAACCTTACTCATTAAGGCAGTATACTTAGTGGATATATCCTTGTCGTCAAATGTAATGAGTAATTTGAACCCCAATACATCCTGATAAAACTTAACCCACTTGTTCATATCGCCCAGCTCTACATTTCCTACACAGTGATCAACATATTTCAGCCCCACATTGGGCACCTTACAAGAACTTTCCTTCGCCATAAAACCAGGTAGAAAAGCTCCTTTATAATCTTTTCGTTCAACCAGAGTGTGGATGGTTTCACCATAAGTGTGGATCGCGGCTAGCTTTACTTTGCCATGTTCATCCTCCTGAACTATGGGTTCAAAGGCAGACTTGGCTCCTCGTTCTATCGCGATCTGGTATGCCTTTTCCGCATCATCTACCCACAGGGCTAATACTTTTACGCCATCTCCATGTTTACGAACATGTTCGCTGATCTCGTGATCCGGTAAAAGAGCGGAGGTTAATACTAATCGGATTTTGTCTTGTTGTACCACATAAGATACCCGATCACGGACACCTGTCTCTGGTCCACGGTAAGCTACCAATTGGTAACCAAAAGCCATTTGGTAATAAAATGCTGCTTGCTTGGCATTGCCAACATAGAATTCAATGTGATCCGTTCCGTTGATAGGAAAACTGTCGGTCACTTGTCCAGATGTATTTTGAGTTAGGGTTTGCATTTATCTAATAATTTAAGAGATCTCAAGAATTAAGGTTCAATATATTGATAAAAAAAATTAAGTAACAATATTCATTCGGAAATGAAAAGCTGGTTACTATAGCCAACTTTTATAATATTCTTTATCTTCAATCGCTGCGGCATGTTCTGTCATCAGCAATGGTTTAAAGGTGTCAACCATTACGGCCAGCTCATGGGTTTCCTTAGCACCAATGCTCTTTTCCATTGTCCCCGGATGTGGCCCGTGGGGTATACCGCCAGGGTGCAGTGTAATCATTCCTTTTTCAACATGTTTACGACTCATGAAGTCTCCATCAACATAATACAACACTTCATCACTATCGATATTACTGTGGTTATAAGGGGCCGGAATGGCCAGCGGATGGTAATCGAAGAGGCGAGGTACGAAAGAACAGACGACAAAACCGCGGGTGGCAAAGGTCTGGTGTACCGGTGGTGGTTGGTGTACTCTTCCAGTGATGGGTTCAAAATTATGAATGGAAAAAGCGTAAGGATAAACATAACCATCCCAGCCAACCACATCAAAGGGGTGAGCCTTATAGTGATAAGGATAGATCATGTCCTGCTTTTTAATATAAAGTAAAAAATCACCAACTTCGTCGTGCGTCACTAGTTCTTGTGGCTTTCGAATATCACGTTCACAAAATGGTGAATGTTCCATTAACTGGCCAAAGTTATTGCGATACCGTTTTGGAGTAATTACCGGACTGGTAGATTCAACAATAAGTAGCCGGTTGTCTTCTGATTCAAAATGCAGTTGATAAATCGTACCACGCGGAACTACTACATAATCACCGTATTCAAAAGGTAACTTACCATACATACTCAGTAAAGCACCTTTACCTTTGTGAATAAAAATAATTTCGTCGGCATCTGCATTTTTGAAAAAATAGTCCGTAGTACTTTTGCGAGGCGCCGAAAGGATAATCTGACAGTCACTATTCACCAAAACGGGTTTTCGACTCTCCAGGTAATCGTTTTCGGGAGCTACAGAAAAACCATTAAGGCTGCGATGCTTCAACTGCTTGTCATGGATCGTTTTGGCGGCAACATTTTTGGGCTCCCCCACTTGGGTGATTTGCGTAGGGGGGTGGCAGTGATAAAGGGTAGAATACATATCACTGAAGCCTTCCGTAGAGAACAGTTGCTCATGATAGAGACTGCCATCAGGTTTCCGGAATTGAATATGCCGTTTGTGTGGAATATTTCCGAGGGTGTAATAATGCATAGATTTGGTTTTATTTTGCCATTTCAGGCTGTACTACTTAAGTTAGGTTGTCAAAAATTTGATTCAAGAGGGCCATCATTTTTTCAAATCCTTTTCACTCATACCTTCCCAACACTTTTCCCGAAAATCTTTGATAATAGGTAGAATTCGTTTGATCTCTCCTTTCCCTGCTTTAGTCAGGCAAATATTATAGCGTCTGCGATCTGCCGGATCTGCTTGTCGTTCAATCAAGCCTTTTTGCGTTAGTGTGTCTACTATCCGGGTGACTGTTGGCGCATGTTTATAGCTTCGCTCTGCCAGCTCAAATTGGTTTAAGCCGTCTTCCTTATCCAACTCTTGTAACAATACCCACTGATCCACGGTTAGGTCTACTTTTGCTTCACGAAGCGCTAGTGCACAGGCCTGTTTCATTCGCTTTGCAGTTCGTTCCAGGATGAAGCCGGGAATATCTGATTTACTGATAGTTGGCTCGGGTTGTTGCGTCATTTTTTGTTTAAACTAAAATAGTTAGCAAGTTAACTATTTGCAAGTTAATAGATTTTCCGTTATCGGCCAAATAACTGCGTTTAAAAGTCAGAAATGTTCGGCTATTTGCTTTGTTGCAGCTGAAATGCAAGGAGTTGATTTAGTTTTTCATCAACTAATAAATGACCTTCTTCGATAATATGGAGATGAATGCTGTCTACATTTTTACTCAGCCATTGGCCAGCGGAAACCGGAATGACTTCGTCGCGTGTACCAAAGTAAAGGTGAGTTGGGATAGGGTATTGTTGTAGTAATCGCTTGATTTTTTTTGGTTTAGGGTTAAAGTTTGACATGGAGAGCCAAGTACCGAAAAGCCTTTCACGACGTTCAGGTGTACTAATGTGATTGCGGGTGAAATCGTAGATGAATTTAGAAATGACCCCCACTTTATAAGTCTTCTTGAGGAACCTTAAAAACCAATCCGGATCATTTAGGAGTCTTGGCCAGAGACGAACAAAAGGGCGAGGCATTAGGTTGATATTGAATAACCACTTTGTCTGAATACCATCCGGTGCGATGAGGTAAAGCTGCTCAATCTCTGTACGAAGCTTTGGTAAAACACTCATTACCAAACGCCCGCCAAAACTATAGGCCATTAGATCAAATTTTTCAAAACCATGCGTTGTTCGAATGAGTTGGAAAATAGCTACCAAATCTGTCTGGTTGAATTCCTTGCGAGGCCACTCTGTTAATCCATGGAAAGGGAGATCTAAGGCAAAAACAGTATAGTGATCCTCAAGTGCAGGTGCTAATACGGAAAATAATTGGGCACGATCTCCAAACCCATGAAGTGTAATCAACAGTTTTTTTCCTGTACCAAAGCGATGATAGTGGATCCGGGCATCTTGATAATGTAAATAGTTTTTTAGCACTTTTCGTCTTTGTCAGGACAAGAGAATGATTTTGTATTGCAAATGTACGTACACTTTAAATTTTCAGGTGTTAAAGATAATATTCGAAAATAACGGAAGCAATTTTATTGCTACGTTGTGTTATTAATTATTCATATTTCAGATCATAGAAAACCATTAATAGATGTTTGCTCAAATTACGAACTGGCTATCCATCATTTTCATCTTATCCCTACCAGCATGTGCCGTTAAGCCATATGAATCGAATAGTAAACCCGTTAGTCACGAGTTATGGGATGGATTATTAAAAAAATATGTAACGGAGGAAGGTGCAGTAGATTACCCAGGGTTTATTCAGGATAGTATCCCGCTAAACGCTTATTTGGATATACTGAGGGGAAGCCATCCCAATAATAAAAATTGGAGTCGGGAAGAGCAGATCGCTTATTGGCTAAATGCCTACAATGCCTTTACCGTTAAATTGATCGTAGATAACTATCCCACAGAGAGTATCAAGGATATTAAAAACGGCATCCCGTTCGTAAATACGGTTTGGGATATTAAGTTCATAGAAATTGAAGGAGCCACTTATGACTTGAATAATATTGAGCACGGGATTTTGAGGCCACAATTTAAGGAGCCTCGTATCCACTTTGCGGCCAATTGTGCTTCTATTTCTTGCCCACGTCTTCGTAATGAAGCTTATACCGCTGAAAAACTCGAGGCACAATTAACTGACCAAACCCGCTACTTTCTAAGCAACCCGGTTAAAAATAAAATCACCAGTGACAAAGCTCAGCTTTCTAAACTATTTTCCTGGTACAAAAGTGATTTTAAGAAAAATGGTAGTTTAGAAGATTTTATAAACAAATACAGTGAGGTGCAAATTAGTGAAAAAACGGAGATTGATTATTTGGATTATAATTGGAACTTGAATAGCAAATAATCTGCTCATCTAAAATCCTTCTTTCGGAATATTTAACTTCATTATTTTGTTTTGTGGAAAAGGTGCCTGCCGTTCTTCCCTTGTCTCTACTTCATTTTGGCAAGAAATATGAATATAACCCAATGCAGACTTACCTGCCCGTAGGGCTTTTCCTCCCAATTATTATCAATTCCATCCTCCTATTTTTGAAATCAAAACTTCATCAATAGTTGTTATTCCTAATTTTTTTGACGGTAATGAGGCAATATTTTAGCCGAAAACCAGAGAATACCCGAAAAGTCTAACTTATGTCACACAAGATTTTTATTAGTTACCGGAGGTTTGATACAGCTGGTACCGCCGGTCGTTTGCATGATGGTCTAAATGAAGCATTTGGCGAAGAAAAGGTCTTTCGCGATGTACACGATATCCCGGCGGGTGTTGATTTCCGTGATGTGCTGGAACAAGAATTGAAGAATTGCAAGATAGTACTGGTACTCATTGGTCAGCATTATACTTCCATGAAAGATGATGAGGGAAATCTCCGGATATTTAATCCAAATGATTTTGTTCACATGGAAGTCGCCTCTGCGATCAATATGAGGAAAATTGTCATTCCGGTATTAGTAGATGGTGTTGGGATGCCAAAGCCCCAGGAATTACCGGAACAATTGCAAGAGTTAGTTAACTTTAATGCCGTTGTGATCTCTCATGATAGGTGGAAAACTGATGTTAGTGTTCTAGTGAAGAAATTGGAGTATCACATGGGGCCGGCCAAGGGAAAACAAAATAAAAACATTGCAAATTATTCAAATGCAGCTCCTCAATCATCAGGATTTACACGTGTGCTAGGGCCTATGGTTGTAGGAGGATTATTGACTTTGTTCTTACTTATCTTTGTTATAGCTCTTCCATCTTATG
The DNA here is from genome assembly GCA_965367335.1 of uncultured Saprospiraceae bacterium. Lineage (GTDB taxonomy): Bacteria > Bacteroidota > Bacteroidia > Chitinophagales > Saprospiraceae > CBDUIU01. Next base: position 5,281 of record CBDUIU010000073.1, on the reverse strand, counting down.
TTAAAAATAGTAATAGTGATGGAGGTATTGCCATGGCTGAAATTGAGAACCCTGAAATGTATAAGCAAGATGAAACAGAGGCACCAGTTAAGCAACCGGAAACGGACAAAGCCGGCTTTGATATTCCCAAACCAAAGGAAAATATTCCTCAGGAATATAATAACCAATCTACTTCTATTGAGCAAACTGGTGGGTACGGATTACCAACTGTAGATGAAAAGGCAGGGGAAGACACCGATTACTGGGGTTTTGAAAAGAAAGAGACCCTGGAAGATGTTTTGGTAGGTACCTGGGAGCAAACTTATCCTTCAGTTCCTGACATGCATTTGCGGGAGTCATTTAGAGAAGATGGCGCTTATACGAATAATTACCAAAAATCTGGTTTATATTATATCGTTGTCGCCAATCAGATTCAGATCAACGGGAGAAATGTATATGAATTTGTCTCTATGAATAACTCCGGAACAGAAATGGAACTTAAATCTATAGAGGGGGGAGGATTGATAAAAAAATATCGAAAAATTCTGAATTAAAATAACGTCAAATAAAACCAGAAAGAGCTGCTCGACGCTAAGTTGAGTGGCTTTTTTTATTTCAGTTATCAAATTCTACTTCCCGCACATTTACTAATTGCACTCAAGCCACCATTTTTAAATACCACTTTAAAAGAAAGAGGGATTTTAATAAATCATAAATGATTATTATATTTGACTAGTCTAGCACCAACTCCATAAAACATAGATAGTTGGTCATTTGAAAACTTGTATCTGATTAGTCTTAGCTGAGATACGAGGTGAACCCAGAAATCCAATGACAATGTCTTCTCATAAAATCTTTATCAGTTATCGCCGCTCCGATACGGCAGGAACTACCGGGCGTCTACATGATTACCTTAGCGAGGCTTTAGGTGCCGAAAATGTGTTTAAGGATGTTCAGGATATTCCGGCTGGTGTGAAATTTACCGAAGTACTTAAAGACGAATTACAAAAATGCAGTATCATTCTGGTAATGATTGGCAAGGATTATACAACTATCAAAGATGATCAGGGAAATCTACGCTTACATGATCCAAATGACTTTGTCCAGATAGAAGTAGCTACTGCACTGGAATCCAAGAAAATTGTTATCCCAGTCTTAGTTAATGGGGCGAGTATGCCTGCAGCAGATGATTTACCGGATAACCTTAAAGAACTGGTTGAATACAATGCAGTTGTTATCTCCCATGATCGCTGGAAGTCAGATGTGGATGTACTAGTGAAAAAATTACAGCATCATATCGGACCGACAACAAAAAAGAAAACGGCTTCGCGCAATGCTAATCAGGCTGTCGAAGCCGCTTCTTCGGCAACAAAGAATACAAGTCAGCGCAAGTGGTTGGTCCCCGGGTTAATAGGTATAGCGGCTATACTGGCAGTTATATTTTTACTGCCGGGCCTTTTGGGAGATGACTATGAAGGCGATGATTTTGAGTCTGGACTTGAAGCACCCGTCAATGCTGGTAAGGAGGATAACGCTGGGCAAATCAATTATCGCGAGCTACTCGTCGGCCTTTGGGGTTGTTATCAGTATGGAGAAAAATATGATGAGGGAGCGACGTTGTTTACAGATGTTTACTACGAAACGGGAAATGTTTACTTAGAAAACAGAGATCTAACTTTGGATTATATGTTGGATGGAGATGTGATTACCTGGTATAATGGAGATAACATTGATCGAACGATTGAAATTAAATCGCTTGATCCTTCCGGAATGGAATTAAGTTTTGCGGATGAAGATGGCACACCGATAATCGCTAGGTATCGAAAATTAAAAGAGACTTTCTAAGCACTTTTAGGATTAACCTCATTTCAAATGGCAGATAAAATTTTTCTCAGTTATCGCCGCTATGATACAGCAGGTACCACTGGTCGACTCAGTGATTACCTGGAAAATATTTTTGGAGATAAGAAAGTCTTCAAAGATGTCAGTGATATTCCTGCTGGAGTGGATTTTAGGAAAGTACTGGGGAAAGAGATCCTCGATTCCAAGATTGTCTTAGTGATGATTGGTCAGCACTATACTTCCGTAAAGAACGAAGAAGGAAATCCTCGCTTATTTGATCCCAATGATTTTGTACGAATAGAGGTTGAAACGGCGATCAATATGAATAAGATTGTCATCCCTGTGCTGGTTAATGGCGCCACGATGCCTCGTGCAGATGAACTGCCGGATGAATTAAAGGGCCTGGTCAATTTCAATGCGGTCATTATTTCGCATGATCGCTTTAAATCTGATGTAAATGTATTAGTAGACAAAATAAAATACCATTATAAAACGGAGGAGAAACCCCCTAAGCCTATTCAATCCAGACCCCTGCGTCGTTCTCAGCCTATTCCTCCAACGCCAAAGCCCAATAAGCAAAAATCATGGATGCTTCCAGCTACTCTCGGTATATTGGCTACCTTGGTTGTTTTAATTGTTATTGGTCTAATGATGCCAGACGAAGAACCATCTCCCCCGGTTAAAAAAGGTGAGTTTGTTTCGAGGTATGTATATGTGGATACGGATGAATTAAATGTTCGAAATGCGCCGGGGACAGAGGCCTCGAATGTTGTGGGAAAGGTCATGGAAGGAGAAAAACTCAAAGTAGTGGGAGAGGATTTTGTGGGGGCCGTAAAATGGTATAGTATAGAAAGTAGTCGTTATCGAGGTTGGGTATCTGGAAGATTGGTATCGGAAACTAAACCAGATAACAATAAAATTACTTATAATAAAGAAACCACTAAATCATCTATATCGAAATCATCAAAATCTAAACAAACGAAGCCAAGAGAACCGGATCCGGAACCAATAAGTTCATATGATGATTATAAAGAGGAGGCGCCGTTGACTTATGCGGATTTGTTAATTGGTTCATGGGACTGCTACAAGAATGGGAATCTATATGATAATGGTAATACATTATTTACAGTGACTTTCTATACGAATGGCCAGGCTTATTCCTCCTATAATGGAGTCACCTACAATTACACGATTATAGGAAACTTAGTTACAGTTCTTGGAGATAATGTTTATGAAATTTTCCAGATGGATCAAAATAATATGAGCGTTAGGTACTTGGATGCCTACGGTAACCTATACGTAGCTAGTTATCGAAGGCGCAGTTAGCAGGTTTGCAATTCATTAACAAAACTCACCCAATAAGCACCCACCATTTCTAAGTTTAATTTACATCTTAGGTTTAATATATCCTTATCAATATTTAACCAGCTTGATCAAAGTTGAAAGCTATGGTTTTTCGGATGTATCAAGTAATGCTTTTAATAAAAAAAACGCCAAATGAAATACACTAATATTCTCATCTTCCTCTTTTTCCTTCTTTTTAGCTGTGACCATAGCGGCTCAGATTTTTCCATGGGCTCGACAGAATCTGCTCCTGACATGGCGCAGAAAATGGCATTCGAGGAAGACTTGGAACAAGAACAGGAAAGAACAACTGATAATCAGACGAACACCTCTCCTAAGATTATCAAAAATGCCTCCATGCGAATAGAAGTCAAAGACATTGACGTCAGCACTCAGGCGGTTGAGCAGCTTGTCCAATCCGTTAATGGCCGGATCAGTAATATGAACCGAATGAACTACGATTATCGCAAAGAAAACAACATCACTATTAGAATTCCTGCGGATCAGTTTGATGTGGTAATTAAAAGTTTGGAAAAGGAGACCGTATACCAGGATTATCTTCGCGTTACTACAAGAGATGTTACCGAAGAGTATTTGGATATCGAAACCCGACTAAAAACCAAAAGAGCAGTAAGGGATCGTTATGTAGAAGTGCTTCGTAATAAGGCTAAAACAGTGGAAGAAATATTACAAGCGGAAGAAGCTATCCGGAAAGTCCAGGAAGAAATTGAATCTCGGGAAGGGCGGCTACGCTATCTAAAAGATCAAGTTGGTTTCAGCACGATTAATTTAGAAATATACGAAAAACAGGAAGGACCTGCTCCCAGTCGATATAGCTTTTTGGATCGAGCCAAGAATAGTCTCTCTAGCGGTTGGGAGCTCATTCAGGATACGGTGCTCGTTCTGATTAACCTTTGGCCGTTTATTATCTTGCTGCTGCTATTTATCTGGATTTGGCGGAGAAGATCGGCTAAACGTAAAGCAAAAATGACCTAGGTTAAAAGTCGAATTTGAACATAGAGAAAGGCGATAACTGTAAAGACAACACCGAAAAGAAAAACATTCAGGGAGGTTCGGATAAGTTTATATTTCTGCTGTAGTTCTTGTCCGTGATAATATAAATCGCGGATTAGGGAAGAATGAAGATAATTATTGTCGTTAAGCAACTGCAAAAAAGCCCACTCAAAATCCTTGGAACTCATACCATGATAATTGCCAAAATAGAGCAAATTTCCACCTTTATCCCGAATCTCATCTTCAGTGAATGTACCGTGGGTGAAGGCCGGACGAATTGATAAAATAGCATAAATTACAGAAACGAGGGAAGCAATGACCATAATAGCAATAGGGATAAATTTTATCACACGTCCATCATGACCAATGACATCTCCGATAAGGATAGATAAGATAATTGCATTCACAGCCACCAAAATCCGAGCTTTACGGTCAACTAAACCCAATAAACTGTACTGATTCTTGGTGATAATTCGAAAAAGATTGGTCACGGATCGTTCATTCCCTTTACTAATATTTGATAATTGTTTTCGTAGCCTTTTCAATTCCTCTTTACTGATATTCAACTCCTTTTTGAGTACTTTATCTGCTTGTTTGTGAAGTTCCTTTCTACTTTCTTCCAGTTGTTTTTTAATTTCCACAAGAACAGGAGATAGATGTTCTTTTCCGTAGGGTGTATATAAACGATATTTATTGAGCAAATCTATAACAATGGAATACCAACTGGTTTTTCCAAGTTCTTGTTGAGTATAATTCAACAAAAGTTCTTCATAAATTAACCGAAGCTGCCCTTCTGCCTTTTTGGGGTCACAAATATCAGCAGCCAGCGCGTCGTTAATTACTTCTTCGATCTTATTAGTTGGTACAGGCATAAGCTCACCGTCCCAAATAATATTATCAAAGGTTTTCGCTAATTTTCTAATTTTCTCTGCGGGATAATTTTGGTCACCGAGAAATTCAATGGCAATGGCTTTACTAATTTTGTGTCCGTGTAGATAATTATCTCTTAGTCCTGTATTAAGAAACCAACAGACGATCAACAGCAGTTCCATCTCTTCTTCACTCAAATCATAATCTTCTCCAATCTTTTTAGCGTTACTAA
>CBDUIU010000072.1:0-10735 GCA_965367335.1 uncultured Saprospiraceae bacterium | reverse complement strand
AGCCTTTGCGTGACCTGGGCGAGAAACGGCAGCCTCCGCAGAAAGTGTAACGGAAGAAGGCTCTTTGGTATTAATTCCCGGAATTTTGTCTACCAGGCGGGTTAACCAAGGAGCATCAGAATTATAATTTAAGTCTAAGCCAAAAATACCATTACTGAGCGGATCTTCCCCGATATTTACTTTTTGGGTGAACGGACGTTCAAACAGGTGCATCCAGGTTGCACCGATATTGGTCTTTTTGTTGAGTTCAAAATCAGCACGCGCACCAAGCAAGGTCTTAGTTTGGAAACCAAAAAGCGAAGTATCTTCATATTCCACTCTCCAATCCAAACCAGAGTTTCGAATGGCTTCACTAACGGTTACGTTACCGGTATTGTAATCTACCGTATAATCTACCCCTTCTGTCAATTGTTGTCCACCTGCAATTACGCGTACACCTCCTTGAGGCAAATTAAACGACCGTAAATTGACACCGCCAGCTTGTCCGCCAGCTCCACCAGATTTATAACTACCGCGAATGGTAAATCTATTTTTCTCCGTAACCTCTCTTGCTGCGGTAACCGTTGTATCGTACAATTCCTGGTATACAAACTGTGTCGCCAGGTTTTTGTCCGTAATCTGTTTCTCCAGGTCACTACCAAAGGGTTCCAAAACCGGGAACATAATTCGACCATTTCTGGGCTGAATAGTCACCCCGCTGACATAATCAAACCGGCCATCAGGGCAAGGGTCTCCTTGCGTATTGAGATTGTCCAGATTAAAAACTTGTAATAGGGGAACACCTTCCAGGTTGGTGGCCGGTAAAAAACGTTTATCACCTGCACCGGGATCATTATAATAGATATCCAACAAAAAGTCTTTACGATCTACTTGAAACGCCCCGATATTATAGACGTTTTTCATCATTAGATCCCAGGTAGGAGCACTGACTTGTTGGGTGGTACTTTTCAACAATTTGGTATAGATGATCGAAGCAGAAGAATCGGGATCGTATACATCATTACCAAACTCTCCGATCTTGTAGGTTTTTCCATTATAATCATACTCCATAGAAACTGCGATCACATCAGTAGGTTGGATCGCTGCATTGATGGATAAAATACCTAACTCAGGATGAAAAGAATATTCAGAGGCACTTAGTTTTCGCGCCTCAACTTTTTCAAAATCGCGGTTTTGCTGCATGCGGAAGCGTGGCCCGGTCAAAATAGATAAAGCCCGGTTAACATCGCGGATATTCTCGTCTGCCTGCAACCTACCTAACAAGTTATTTGCATAAGGCCCGGGGCCATTGGTAATCTCGCGACCTGGTAAGGGTTTTTGGAAGATATCCCGGTGTGGGGGTGGAACAGTTGCTTGAACAGTAGAGTTAATAATGACTTCCGGTTCGCCCAAATCTGTAAAGGCTAAAATATCCCGGATTCCACCTTCACTTTCATTGCGGCTATTAGTTACATAAACTTCCAGCTTTGTTACCCTAAACAAGTTATTGATTTGTGGAAGATTCCTCAAGGCTCCTTCGAAGGCACCACGGTTATAATGTGTGAAAAAGAAGTGACGATTTTCTTCGTACTCATCTGCTTGTACTTCAAAGTATTGTATTTGATCACCACCCTGTAGATCAATGGATTGCTGTTGTGACTTTTGTTGAGACGCAACCAGAGAAAGTTTTAAGCGACCAAATTGTAAGTCCGTTCGGATACCGAAAAGACTTTGGCTCCCTTTTATTAAGCTACTATTAAGTGGAAAAGCAATGTTACCTGCATCGATATTTTTGATGATGTCATCTTCACCAAAGTTTTCGCTATCGTATTCCAGTTTGAGTTGGTTTTCAAAATCAAATGTAGCTTGAGTGTTATAACTGGTTCCCAATTTGAGTTTCTCTCCAATCTGTCCATCTACGCTCATTTGAATATCCATATCAAAGTCAAAACCTCCGTTTCGTTGAGCCCGTAGAGGCTGTGCAGGATTTGCCGTTTTTTGATAATCTACACCAAAGGTTAAGTCAATGCTACCTTGAGGACGAATCGTTACCTCCGAGCCGCCAAAGAGCCGGTCAACCACGGAACTTTTAACATCCACCGCTTCGATGGGATCGTCAAAAACACTTCCACCTTCACCCGACCCGGCAACGCCATTTAGCCGGTCAAAATAATTGCGTTCCTGTTCTTTGGAACGCCAATCAAGGTATTCCTCGAAAGTCATATAGGTTGGCGCCCTATAAAAATCTTCCCCAATACGTTCGGTGATAATATAAAACCCAGTTTCAGGATCATATTCCACCTCTTGTTCAATCACGGAGGGATCTTTTAAATCAAAAGGATTACGACTAGGATCGTTGATAAAGTCACCGGAACGATCTTCAATTGGAATAGTATCCTGAGCAATAACATACTCTGAGGCATAAGGATCATTCAAACCATCAGCAAAAGCAGTAGATGCAGAGGAGTAAAGACTAAGACCAACGATTAAAGTAATACTTAGTAAAGCAATTTTTATTCTCATAATTTTCGCTAGGGATGCTATGCCCTTCGTGATTTTCCAAATAATATTTCTTAGTTCATGGGTACTGGAAAACCAGGCAAATTACTTGTTTGTATAGTATCGGAATTTTATAAACGAATTCCTTCTTAAGATTTTTTTAACAACTTCAATGAGAACATAACGCAACAGATAGCCCTGTCTTGTTTCTATTCTTCATTTTTTAACATTAAAGTGTAGTATTTGACCAATCCGAATAACATTTAGGACGATCCAATACCTGTATCTGACGGAGCCCATTCGTAATGATACGAGAAAGCTCGTCAGAAGTTTGCGAAATTGGTCATGTAGAGAAGGAAGAAACTTAGGATAACTTTTTTAACACTACTTTGATCAGTTCTTCTACACTGGAAATTCCCGGCTCTTGTTTGAGAATCAGGTTCAATGTTTTCTGCACTTGGATTTTGGAAAAACCTAAAGCTACCAAAGCAGATAACGCTTCATCTCGCATCGTATTGTTTACCGGTGTGAAAGAAATGGCTCCTTCGCCCGCTTCTTTCAATACCTTATCTTTCAGATCCAGGATCACTCGCTTAGCGGTTTTCGGGCCAACACCTTTAACCTGCTTGAAAGCTGAGATATCTTCTCCGATGATAGCCACACGCACTTCGTCTGCTGTCATATAAGATAATATTACCCTGGCAGTATTCGGACCAATGCCCGAAACCGAGATCAATAATACAAACAATTGCCTTTCCTTATCTTCAGAAAATCCATATAGGGTATGACTATCCTCTTTGACATGTAGGTGAGTCAACAATTTGACCCGCTCTAGTTTTTCAATGGCACCATAGGTCTGCAAACTAATGTGTATCTGGTATCCGATACCAGCAGCTTCTACGTACACATAGGTTGGATTTTTATGGGTAATTTCCCCTTTAATGTAGGCGATCATCAGTAATATTTACAACTTCAAAAGCGGTTTTTAATCAAAAAAATCTAGGATTAAGACTCAGTAAATTGATGGGCGAAGGTACAAATTTCTTTCAATCCTTATCTTTGTCCGATCTTTTAATTTATTGATACATTTTATTGGGATTCATAAATTTTATATTTAGATGAATATACTCTTACTCGGAAGTGGCGGAAGAGAACACGCCCTGGCCTGGAAACTCAGCCAAAGCAAGCACTGTAGCCACCTTTACATCGCCCCTGGTAATGCGGGAACCCGAATGCATGGCACCAATGTGGTCGACCTTAACCCTTTGGATTTTAGCGCAGTGGGGGAGTTTTCCCTAGCACATGAAATTGAACTCCTGATCGTTGGCCCAGAAGAGCCTTTAGTCAATGGAATTGTTGATCATTTTTCTAACCAGGCTTCTCTTGCGCACATTTTATTGATTGGACCCACCAAAGAAGGGGCTCAATTAGAGGGTAGCAAAGCTTATGCTAAAGCTTTTATGGCGGATTATGGAATCCCAACGGCTGCCTATCGGGAGTTTACTCAGGAAAACTTAAGTGAAGGCCTGGCCTATATTGATAATCAATCGCCCCCAATTGTGCTCAAAGCAGATGGCCTGGCTGCGGGGAAAGGCGTCTTAATCCTGGATGACAAAGAAACTGCTAAAACTGAATTAGCACAAATGCTTGCTGGTAAATTTGGTAAAGCTTCTGCTAAAGTAGTCATTGAACAGTTTTTAGATGGAATTGAATTTTCAGTCTTTGTACTGACCGATGGCAAGGACTATCTAATCCTTCCAGAAGCAAAAGACTATAAACGGATTGGAGAAGGAGATACCGGATTAAATACGGGAGGAATGGGAGCCGTGTCGCCGGTTCCTTTTGTAGATGACCACTTGATGAAACGGGTAGATCGGGAAATTATCCAACCGACGGTCCGCGGATTACAAGAGCGAGAAATTACTTATCGGGGCTTTATCTTCCTTGGGTTAATTATGGTAGACAATGAGCCTTATGTGATCGAGTACAATTGTAGGTTAGGGGATCCGGAAACAGAAGTTGTGGTTCCCAGAATAAAAAATGACTTGGTAGACATGTTAGTCGCCACAGCAAAGCAGAAACTTGGCAACCACCAAATCGTCGTGGATGATCGATCCGCAACTACGGTCATGCTAGTATCTGGTGGCTATCCTGGTAATTATGAGAAAGGGAAGGTGATTGAAGGAAGCGAAGACCTGGAAGACAGTATCGTTTTTTATGCGGGGACTAAAAGAGAAGGAGAGCAGTTATTGACTAGCGGTGGTCGGGTATTGGCGATCACTTCCTTCGGCAATGATTTTAAGGCAGCATTGCAAACGAGTAAAGCCAACGCAGAAAAAGTGAATTTTGCAGGGAAATATTATCGTAAGGATATTGGTTTTGATTTGTAGACGGGGGACGGTAGACGCCTGCCCGACTCTCTCAGAGGCGGGGTAGACGATGGACACCTGCCCGGCACTTTCAAAGGCGGGAGAGGACTTAATCCGAAGGATATTTTAAATAGATGGTTGCAAGAAAAGTTACATGCCAAAACGAACTTATTATTTTGAAAACCTCGTGGCGATACTCAATGGCCAAATCGTCCAAATGCCGAACCCCGAGGCAGAGGTAAGTCGTTTATTAATTGATAGTCGAAAGATTGTTTTTCCTCAAGCTTCCCTTTTCTTCGCGCTTGTCGGACAACGTAATGATGGACATGACTACCTCGAGGCCGCCTACCAGGCAGGTGTTCGCAATTTTGTGATCAGTAAAAAAGTACCGCTCAACAAATTACGTAAAGCTAATATCCTGATTGTTCCGGATAGCCTGAGGGCCCTGCAAAACCTGGCCGCCAACCACCGTCAGAAATTTAAAATCCCCGTGATTGGCATTACTGGAAGCAATGGAAAAACAACGGTAAAGGAATGGCTGTTCCAGTTACTTTCTGCGGATTATAACATTGTCCGTAGCCCCAAATCTTATAACTCGCAAGTTGGCGTTCCCTTATCCGTATGGGAGCTGCAACCAGCGCACGAGTTAGCCATCTTTGAAGCAGGAATTTCTCAAGTCCATGAGATGGAAAATATCGCTCCGATCATCAATTGTACGATTGGCCTTTTCACCCACCTCGGACCAGCTCACAGTGAAGGGTTTAAAGACGAGGTAGAGAAGATGCGGGAAAAAGCACGCTTATTTAAATCAGCAGATGTCTTGATCTATAGTTTAGACCAACAGGTTGTCGTCGAATCTTTACGTACTTTTCCTAAAAAACAACATTTTACCTGGTCGACTCAAAATCATCAAGCAGACCTTTTTATCCATAACATTCAAAAAGGCGCAAACCAAACCCGGATTACCGCCCGCTACAAAGATCAAGCTATCCATTTACCTATTCCTTTTAGTGATCAGGCAGCCATCGAAAATACTATTCATTGCTGGGCTACCCTGCTTTATTTAGGTTATGCCCAGGACCTAATTGCAGAACGTGTGCAAAACCTTCAAAGGGTGGCCATGCGATTAGAGCTTAAAGCGGGTATCCACAATTGCATTTTGATCAATGATAGTTATAACCTGGACCTTGCTTCTCTGGAAATTGCTTTAGATTTTATGGTACAACAAGGGCAGCGAGAAAAAAGAAGCATTATTCTTTCGGATATATTACAAAGCGGCCTATCTAGCAAAGCGCTCTACCTACAGGTCGCTAACCTATTATTGGAAAAAGGAATCAATCGTTTGATTGCAGTAGGAAGTACCATCGGCCAAATTGAGCCAATGCTTTCGAAATCCATCGCTTTTCATCATTATACAAATACGGTTGCATTGCTACATCATCTTCCTGACATTAACTTTGATCAGGAAGCTATATTAATTAAAGGTGCGAGGGTATTTGCTTTTGAAAGGGTGGTAGAGCGATTAGCTCAGCAAGCCCACCAAACGGTGCTGGAAGTCAATTTGAATGCACTGATCAATAATTTAAATATCTACGCAAGGCTCCTCAAACCTGCGACAAAATTGATGGTAATGGTTAAGGCTGCTGGCTACGGTAGCGGAGCTGTGGAGGTTGCCCGCTTGCTGGCATTTCATCAGGTAGACTATCTCGGCGTAGCCTATACCGATGAGGGTGTGGTTTTGCGAAAGGCAGGCATTGAGCTACCCATTCTAGTACTCAACCCAGAGAAAAGCGCTTTTGATAGTTTAATCCGATACAACCTGGAGCCGGAAATATACAGCCTAAACCAGTTGCAACAATACCTGGATTTTGCGCCAACCGGCCACCTCTTGCCCATTCACATTAAATTAGACACCGGGATGCATCGGCTTGGCTTTGAACGTCAGCATTTAGACGAACTACTAAGGATTATAAAACAACATCCTCAACTGCAAGTAAAATCTATTTTCTCACACCTGGTAGGCAGCGATGTTCCTGAACATGATGTTTTTTCGCTTCAGCAAATCAACGTCTTTCAATCGGCATATCGTCGCCTTTCCAAATCACTTAAGTATCGACCTTTACGCCATTTACTAAATACTGGCGGGATACTACGTTTCCCACAACACCAAATGGACATGGTGCGTTTAGGAGTTGGACTTTACGGAATCGATACCAGTGGTTCCTTAGCTTCGCAAATCAGCGTTGTGAATACCCTTAAGGCTAGTATTTCCCAGATCAAAAATTTACCCCCGGGAGAAACCATCGGCTATAACCGTAGTGGTCAAATTGATCGAGCTAGTCGGATTGCTACGGTTAGCATTGGCTATGCTGATGGTTTACCGCGGGCAGCAGGGCAAGGGCGCTTTCAGATATTGATCCAAGGAAAACTAGCACCAACGGTTGGTAATATTTGTATGGATATGTGCATGGTTGATGTTACAGATATTCCTGAGGCACGGGAAGGGGATGAAGCCGTAATTTTTGGAGAATTGCCCACCGTGGAAGAGTTAGCAACTTGTTGTGGAACGATCCCTTATGAAATTTTTACGAACATCTCAGAACGGGTAAAGCGCGTGTATTTTCAAGAATGATTTTCTTGACATACAAAACAGCTGAGAATTGCTTAATTTTGCAGCCTTATTCGTGAAAATTCGTTTTTCATTTTTGAAATCAAAAAATAATGCTCAATAAACGTATGGAAAAAATAATGAAACGTTTGATGATTACTTGCAGTCTAATTCTTGGACTGAGCTTAATGAGTTATGCCCAAACAGACGATCCGATATTGTTTAATGTAGATGGTGTACCCGTATATGTTTCTGAGTTCAAATATATCTACACAAAGACAAATGGAGACAAAGCCAATTTTTCTAAAGAATCCCTGGAAGAGTATCTTGACCTTTATGTTCGTTTTAAGTTAAAAGTGAAAAAAGCCAGAGATATGAAACTGGACACGATCCCTTCTTTACAACAAGAATTAGCGGGATACCGTCGGCAATTGGCAAACTCTTATTTAGTGGATAAAGAGGTAACCGAAAAGTTAGTCCGGGAAGCTTATGAAAGAAGCAAAAAAGATATCGACATTAGCCATATCATGTTTTTGGTAAAAGCAGATGCGTCTCCGGCGGATACTTTAGCTGCCTACCAAAAAGCAATGAAAGCGAAAAAACGATTGGATGCAGGAGAAGATTTTTCTAAAGTTGCGAAAGAAGTTTCAGAGGATAAGGCGGCTAAAAGTAACGGAGGTCGGCTTGGCTATCTAACTGCTTTGCTACCTGATGGTTTTTACCAAATGGAAACGGCGATGTATACCACGCCCAAAGGGCAGGTCAGCATGCCGGCTCGCTCCAGCATGGGCTACCATTTAATTAAAGTACATGGAGATCGTCCGGCGCGAGGTGAGTTAGAAGTCGCCCATATTCTCATCCGCAATGATAAGCACCCTAATGGAGCAGCAAAAGCACTGATCGACAGTCTTCACCAGGCGATTCTCAATGGATCTGATTTTACCGAACTGGCAAAAACTTATTCTGAAGATAATCGCACAGCTAAACGGGGTGGTTATATTGGTATTTTTGGAATCAATAAATATGAACGTAGTTTTGAGGATGGCGCTTTTGCTCTAAACAAAGACGGAGATATCTCCAAACCATTTAGCACCAGCATTGGGTGGCACATTGTTAAACGGATCAGTAAAAAAGAGCTTGGGGCCTATGATCTCGCTCGCCGTCGCCTTCAACCAAAAGTTCAGGCAGATCAACGTTATCATTTGGCTAAAGATGTAATGGTCAGTCGGATCAAAGCAGAAAATAATTTCATAGAGAACCGCGCCTTGCTAAAAAGTTTTACAGATACGCTCTCCAATAAATTTCTCACCCCCAGGTGGAAAGCCCCCAAGCAAAACGCTACTACCAAACAAGTACTTTTCAGCTTTAATGATCAAACGCGTTTTGAGCTGTGGCGTTTTCTCTCTTACTGTCAGCGCGCCACTCGCGAACGCATTCGCCAACGCAACGCTTCCGTAGAAGCCGTACTGAACAAATTATATCATGATTATGTCAGTGAAAAAGCCATCGCCTACGAAGAAAGTCAACTTGAATCCAAATACCCGGATTTCAAAGCATTGATGCGAGAATACGAAGAAGGCATCCTTTTATTTGAAGCAACAAAACTTCAGGTATGGGATCGTGCATCTCAGGATACCATTGGACTTAAAGCTTTCCATGCTAAAAATGCGGAGAAATATCAATGGGGAGAAAGAGCAGAGGTTACGGCTTACACGGTTAAAGCAAGTGCTAAAGATCAGATTGCTAAAATCAGGAAGTGTGCGAAAAAAGATGGGACAGAGAAGTTGTTAGCTAAGTATAATAAAAAAGAACAGTTGATTACCGTTCAGGAACAACTCTTTGAAAAAGGTAAAAACAAAGCAGTTGATGCAATCCATTGGAAAAAAGGACACCTGACGGATACGGAAACCCTTAGCATTAACAACTCGCTTCGGTTTTATCGTATCAATAAGGTACAACCTCCTCAGAACAAATCTTTGAAAGAAGCACGTGGCTATATCATTGCTGATTATCAGGATTATCTAGAAAAAGCATGGATAAAAGAACTGGAAGCAGAGTACACCGTGAAGATTAATACGGATGTGTTAGAGGATATGGTAAAATGAATTAAGCGATAGATACCAACGTTTTGAATACAATGAACTGTCTTATCAACCAATTACGTATACTAACCGGGCTGGTCATCTTACTATGCCTGGCCGGATGTAAGCCCCAAAGTGAGGCTTCAAAACCGGAAGATACCCTGTTGGCCGAAGTTTTTAACAAAAAGCTTTATCTCTCAGAATTGGATGGCATCATTCAACCAGGAATGGACAAAGCTGATAGTTTGCAGTTAATCAATACCTATTTGGAAAAATGGATCCGCGATAATTTGTTATTACATGAAGCGGAGAAGAATATTCCGCTGGACCTGGATATTGATAAACTGGTACGTGATTACAGAGCGTCCCTGGTTCGTCACAATTATGAAAAGCTGTTGGTAGAATTACAACTTGACTCGACTATAAGCCAACAAGAAATGACGGCCTATTATGAAGAAAATAAAGAACAGTATAACCTAAAAAACAGTATTGTCCGTTGTTACTTTATCAAGGTACCTATATTGGCACCGGACCTGGATGATCTCGATCGTTACTGGACGAGTAATAATGAGGAGTCCTATTTGAAAATGTTAGACTACGCTAGTGCTTATGCTCATTTATATATGTTAGAAGATAGCAGCTGGTACGAAATAGATAATCTATTATTACATTTACCTACTAATAGATTAAATAATAACGAGATCAAAGCTGGTAAAACCTTTCGCGGCTCAGATGATCAGTATCGCTATTACCTTCGCGTCTTCGAACGGGTATCAGCTCGCAACCAGGCTCCAATTGGTTATGTCAAAGGACAAATCAAACAGCTCTTACTTCACCAGCGTAAGATTAAATTATTAGAGGATAAAAAAGAAGCTCTCTACGAGAAAGAGATCCGTTCAAAAAACATAAAAATCTACACGAATTAGTGCCAGGAGTTTTCCTCTTGCAATACCTTACAATTATGAAAAATATTATCACTTTTTTTGTTGCTTGTTGCTTTTGTGGCGTGTTGTCTGCACAAGTCCTTATAGATAAAATTGTTGCTCAAGTCGGCGGAGAACTGGTGTTATTATCCGAAATAGAAGAGCAATACAATTTAATGGCGGCCCAACAAGGTACTTTACCAGAGGGCTTTCGTTGTACTATTTTAGATGGGATCATGATTCAAAAGCTGATGATCAATCAAGCTAAACTCGATA
>CBDUIU010000071.1:0-10824 GCA_965367335.1 uncultured Saprospiraceae bacterium | reverse complement strand
TGGATGTAAAATTAACAAAGGTATCCACGGCCGGGTTAGCAATACCATCACCATTATCCTTATACAACTCTACCCTGATTCCATCTATTCCAACTTCACCTCCATTTTGAACTCCATTCTGATTCACATCATTCCAAACATAATCACCAAATACCGCTGGGGTTAACTGCTCTACGGTTACTCCCACTTTGACCGGCTCCGATGGAAGCAAAACAGAACCATCATCCGTACGAGTTGCAATGAACCCGAAAGAATTCCAACTAACGGAATCAGCCAGGGCTCCAATACTATCTAGTGTCATCACTGGTGCTCGCATCGGCCAACTGAGCTGAAATTCGTCTCCGGGATTTAAAATAGTGGTCCCAAAATCAAATTTTATCGATTGCACACTTGTGATATCCGTAGGAGGTGTTATCGACCAATTTGGCGCAGCACAACCAGCTGGTCCACTTGGATCAATTCCTTCTGTATCTCTACAGGGGTTTTTTTCCGTACTGTAATATACTGATACGCCACTGGGAGCCGAAACGGGTCCAACCAAATTTGGTTGCCAACGAGAGTACCTGGGTAAAGCACTAATCACTCCCTGATCTCCCACATGTGGTAGAATGTCAATCAATATAATATTCGACATGGGCACCGTACCATTGTTTTTTACTAACAACTGATAATCTGCGATCCCACCAGGAACAGTTGCGGCTATTTCCGGAAATCTCGTATAGGCACTATCAAGTTGACCCTTTACAAATTTGGAAGATTGGATGGACACAGCGGTTCCAATAGTTATATTTACATCACTATTGTCAAAACATAAATAGTCATTAGTTAAACCGTCTCCATCCAAATCGTATACATCTTGTTCATCCCCTTCATCACAATCGTGAGCTGGGTCCTCTGAGGTTTGATAAAAACGATTAACTAAAGTTTCTCCGGCCGAAGCATTTCCTGATACTACCGTTTTGAATTGAATATAAGTATTTCTATTTCTTGGAAAATCAAAAGCGGCGGTGCCCGTCCATGACCATCTCAACAATGTTCTTCCCAAGGCATTATAGTCTGGCAAAACTTCAAAATTCGGTGTCGGTGCACCACTGGAATTAGCTGTAACAACCCAAGAACCAGGCACATAGCTAAGTTTAGCTGGAAGTAAGTCCATGGCTATTGGATTAGGTAAATCAACTTCACTTGATCCATCATTTTCTACCCTTACCTCAAAAGTTATGGTATCTCCGGGATAATAAGGACCATTGCTAGTCGTATTTGAACCATTTGATAATTCGATGGTTTTGTATGGATCAGACTCCAACCGCGGCCATCGTGCGTTAATTGCATCACAATCTGCATCAGCGTAGGTCACCCCGGAAAGCTGAGCAGTAAGATGAGCACAATTGACAATAGCATCATCTTCAAAAACCTTGTCTCCATTGCGATCAGTCGCTAAAAGATATCCATAAATACGAGGCCGGTTACCGTCATGAGTAAACCCAACCGGCACAGATCCAAAGTCCCACATCAATAAGGTCACATACTCTCCTACTGCCAAAGACAAAGCTGCGCGATTGAGTTGTACATCTGTGGAACCGTCAAAAGGACCGCCCGGCCAATCCGTCCAAGACGAATTTAAGTTTGTTTGATAGCGAACCGTTAAATTAGTGTTAGGAGCATTATTCCAGCCTCCTGATTCCGTTCGGGTAAAATCCATTTGATCTGGAATCGTATCAATCATAACAAAGCTATCCAGCGGATAACCACCATTATTATAAGGCACTAAAACATAATTCATTTCCTGCCCTATTCTTCTACTCGAGTTACCTCTTATCTTATCCATTCTAACTGAAGGGGGGTCAGGTGCTCGCGTAATTATAAAATCACATGCTTCACTATCTAGTGTCGAGCCCGTGTATGAACTACTGAGTTGAGCACAGTTCAAAATCGTATCACCAGGGTTTACCGTATTGCTAAGACGGTCTGTAAACAATACATTTCCATATATCCTTGGCCTGGTTCCGTCATCTTCAAATCCGACTGGGACATTGCCGAAATCCCACATCAGCATTGACACATATTCTCCAGCAGCTAAACCAAGTGCTGAGCGATTCAGGGTCTGATTAGTCGTAAAATTAAAAGGTGCAGAAGGCCAATCTGTCCAGGTATTATTCAAATTAGTTTGATAACGAATGAAGTAATTACCAGTAGGTGGATTTTGCCAATCACCGGAGTAAGCATAAACAAATTCCATCGCTTGCGGAATAGTATCAATCATTAGAAAACTATCTAAACCTACCGTTCCGGTATTGACCGGATCAAGCTGGTAGTAAAAATCATCGCCGATATCCACATATTTTGTGTTTCGGCTTTTGCTTAAACTTTGCTCCGGATCTAGCTCATTGACCCGGACATCCGCGCAATCCCTTTCCCCATAGCTTATGCTATTTGAATAAGCATCTGCAAAAGCGCAATTAGTAACTATATCGCCTGATTGTAAAGTATCCCCGCTACGACTTATAGGTAACAATACTCCCGTTATACTCGCTTGCGTATTATAGTTAAAGCCTACGGGGACATCTCCAAAATCCCAAAACAGCATAGTTACATATTCTCCATCAGCAAGGGTTAATCCTGTGGTATCTAATACTTCATCTGTACTTCCGTCAAATGGAGCTCCAGGCCAATCTGTCCAAGAGGTGGTAAGATTTGTTTGATAGCGTAGAAATAAATTTGTGGCTGGTGAATTATTCCATCGCCCTGTAGTAAGTGAGGTAAAGTCGAAAGACTCGGGTAATGTATCGATTAAAGTAAATGAATCAAGACTGGTTCCACCATAGTTTCGGGGACGGAGATAGTACGTATAAGCATCTCCAATATTAATATCATAGGAAGATACAGCTTTGGTAAGTCTTACTTCAGGTTGACGAATATAAATCAATTCACAACCATTTGCCTGACCAGAAACCCCATTAAACTCATAACTCAGTTGGGTACAGTTGGTTATAGTATCTCCACCATACACACTATTTCCATCATGATCCGGGTTAATGATCGTGGCATAAATGTCTGCATCCAAATTACCGGGATTTTCAAATCCAGGATAAACAGAATCAAAATAATAACGAAAAACGGTAACATATTCTCCTAGCCCCAAGCTCAATTCCGAAATAGGATGATACACATCAGTTGTAGCATTAAAAGGACTGCCTGGCCAATTTCGCCAATTAGCATCTAAGTTGGTTTGATAGCTAATGGTTAAACTAACGGGGCCTCCCTGATATCCTCCAGTTCGGATTCCGGAAAGCTCTAATTGTGCAGGAATAGTATCAATAAATTGAAAAGAGTCTAATACAGCAGTACCATTATTTTCAATATTAAACCCATAACGAACAGTATTTCCAATCGAAGGATAAAAACCTGTTTCAATACGTTTATCAATTGTTGCGGAAGGGTTTGGAATAGTAAGCACCTGATTGTCATCATCCTCAGCAATTACCTGAGTGGTATCACCGGTAGGCTGACCAATTGCAATTGCTTTGTTAATTACTGTTTCAGCTCCGCTAAAATTTGCAGAAGGATAAATAATCGTCACTTCAAAAGTCTGACTTTGATCAGAGCCGTTAATTACAGGAAAATTTCCGACTGCCCAACTTACCGAATGACTAGTAGCATCATAAGAACCCGCCCCAGTTGCTGAGACAAAAGTTGCTCCCACAGGCAGGGTATCTACAATTATAACATTAGAAATTTCCAAACTCCCAAAGTCCCCTCGACCCGGATCTCTAACGGTAATTGTATAAGTAGTTGGTACATCAATATAAATGGGAGAATTTGAAAGAGTTTTATTCAACACCCAGGTCTCCTCGGCTAGAGCTTTGGTACTAACCTGATTACTTATTGTTGGTGCTGTATTATTAGTTGTCCAGAAAGCTTGATTTTCAGCAATGGTTCCGTTCGAAGTACTACCGTTTTCAAATGCCACTGTGACCCTTACTTCACCAGAAGAACCAGCTAATAAGCCATTTCCTGTTTCTTTATCTAATTCAAACACAACTAAATGATTTCCAGCATCATAATAGGAATTACTGGAGTGGTTAAAGTTATCATCCAGGTTTATAAATCGCACTTCAGATGGCAAGGTGTCAACAATTCGTACACCTTGACAATCACCAGCTGTACCTGCACAACTGTATCTAATTGTATAAGTAAACTCTCGTCCAGTTTGGATAGAGTCATGTGACACTATTTTTTGTAAACTTCCTGTTGGAATTAGCTCTACAATGGTGTTGACGACAATATTTGTACACCCATTTTTATCGGTTACAGTTGCGGTATAATCTCCGGCAGGCAGCCCGGAAAGGCTATCGACCGTAGCTCCGGTAGACCATGCATAAGTATAAGGCTGTATCCCTCCTGAAGGCACCAGGCCAATCTCTCCATCACTACCTCCAAAACTTGAAACGTGGGTAATATTAGCTATAACAGCTAAAACATTCGGTTCAAAAACCAAAATGCTATCTACTTGTGAACAACCATCGGCATCCGTTATCGTTACAATATGATTTTGCCCACCAACATTCGTCAAATTCTCTGAGGTTGCTCCACTACTCCAGCTATAGGTATAAGGAGCTAATCCATCGCTTACCGATAAATAAACATTAGCGTCACTAGCACCAGCGCAACTAACACTATCTGCACTTAAAACAAGATTCATCCCCGGAGGCTCTGAAACAATACTTGAGGACATTTTAACACAACTCAGCGCATCACCTACGCTTACGGTATATGTCCCCGCAGCTAAAGCAGAAATATCTTCAGTAGTATCTCCGTTAGACCACAAATAGGAAAAAGGAGGAGAGCCTCCAATCACCGTAATATCAATTGAACCATTATTACCTTCAAAACAATCTACAGAATCAGGAATACTGGTAATTTGGAGACTAGCGTTAGTAACTATTGTTGTATCAGCAAACACAGAACAGCCATTCTGATCTATTATAGTCACAGAATAAGTGCCGCCACTTACCCCTGTAAGATCCGTAGTTGTTGCACCTGTAGACCAAGAATAAGTATAAGGCATAATTCCTCCGGAAACAGAAGTTGCTATATCGGCTGTATTAGAAAAGCAGTTAACATTACTGATGGAAAGACCCAGCTGTAAAGAATCTGGTTCTGCTACCAGAATTCTTAAGTTATTCTTTTTACATCCATTTGTATCTTCAACATTAACCCGATATTCTCCGGCAGATAATCCTGAGCGAGTAGAATCACCAATGATGGGCAAGCCTAGATCTGACCAGGTAAAGGTGAATGGTGGCGTTCCATAACTCACTGACAAACTAATTGCTCCATCATTTCCTCCATAACAGGTTACTGAATCTACAGTAGGATTAACAACAGGTTGATTACTCCTGTCAATATAAACACTAAGAATGGAAGAATTGGCAACGACATCATTAACAGTAACAGTATAGGTTCCTTTTGAGAGGCCCGTGCGATCCTCTGTAATCATTCCGTCAGACCAGTTATAGGTTAGGGGAGGAAAACCTCCGATCACTATGAGATCTATGGCTCCATCGTTTCTGTTACACGTTTCATGGGTAACTACTGTGTCTAAAGTAATACTTGTATTAAGCCAGCTACCAATTGGGGCTGTATTATCCAATTCCTTAACACTACCTTGAATTGTCGTGTCAGTTG
The DNA here is from genome assembly GCA_965367335.1 of uncultured Saprospiraceae bacterium. Lineage (GTDB taxonomy): Bacteria > Bacteroidota > Bacteroidia > Chitinophagales > Saprospiraceae > CBDUIU01. The sequence continues at coordinate 5,136 of CBDUIU010000071.1, read as the reverse complement.
AATTTAATAGTCTGGCCGCACCTATGATGCAATCACTCTCCTGATAAGCAAAGTCTGAAAGTGACCAGGAAGCGTCAGGTGAAATAAGATTTGTGACAGATTTATCGGAATAGAAAAAACTAACAATCGCTGGAAAAAGAAACCAGCTAGAAAAGGAAAACAAAAAGTTTAATTTAGTATGAATAGGAAAAAGAGAGAACCAGAGGAACCAAGCCTCTTTTCTATTATTAGGGTGAGTTTTTGCGTTTGTTGAGCTTTTTTTCACACGTTTGCAAGGAAATATTACTATACATATTTCAATCTTTTGTATTCAAAAAGCATTCCTAAGTTCCATATAGATTCCATAGTCAACACAACTCAAAATTGATAAACGCCCGAATTTTTAGTTTAAAGGGTCTAATTTCCTCATTAATTTCTCTAAATCGTGACAATCTTTTTTTCAAAATTTAATCTTACAAGATTCATTTTTACTAATTTCGCCCACCAAAAAGGCCTTGTTCTGTGTTCGAGAACAAGGCCTTTTGGCAAGAATATAATGATTTATCAATCTTCCTCAGCCAATTTGTAAGTTTCGCCAAACTCAACACGAGCGATACGGTACACTTCACTTTCATCCGGAGGGCAAGCTAAAAAATCTCCTTTCTTTACAACCATGTCACTACCCCATGATGCTTTAAAGTGGAAAGAATTTCTTTTACCTAAATATTTTAATAATTCATCCGTCACTTCTGTTGCAATGACTTTCCCGATAGGTTTATAGCGAGCATATCCATTTTTCAAATCTCTTTCCCATTTGTACCGATTTTCGAATTTCTTCGGTTTAAGGACATAGCGTTCTTTAGCCTGAGTCTTATTTTTAACAATATAGTCTCCTTTTTCAGCCACATTGGTCGTCTCTGTCCCATCACTGGTGACTGTAACAATGGTCCGTTTACGCTTTGATTTTAAAGCATAAACCTTTCTAAATTTCCGATACAATTTCCCCTTCTTACGCAATACTGGGAGCATTACGGATTTTATTTCCTCTTGCGTCATGTAGTATGTATTTAGATCACAAATTAGTATATATTTATAAGTGATTCCTTAGTAAAGTTAAAAAATAAAAAGGATTTAGTAACTTCCGGCTATAATTAATACGTAAATATTGGAATGACGGTTCAAAATTATTTAAAAGAGCGTGTTGAGGATCAAATTGCATGGTATGATAAAAAGAGTAAACTCAACCAACGATGGTATAAACGATTAAAATTTATAACGATATTCTGCTCCGTAACCATTCCTTTTCTTACAGGGTTTACTGAAAGATTTGGTTCTGCAACGATTATTATTATAGGGGTATTTGGTTTGCTGATTGCCTTAATTGAAGGGATCTTAGCGTTGAATAAATACCAGGAACTTTGGCTAGATTATCGTAAAACCGCTGAATTATTGCGGCAGGAAAAAATACGATTTGAGACCAAATCAGGGCCATATCAGAGTGAGCAAACTCTTGCTATGCTAGTAGAACGTTGTGAAAATATCATGGGAGCGGAAAATAGTTCCTGGGTTGATGCTCAACAACAACCTGCCGGAGAAAATTGAGTCTCATTATCTTTTTATAAAAATTAAATTACTATATGTTTGACCCAGGAATCCCAGTCAAAATATTTGTTTCCTATGCTCATAAAGATGATTCTTTTCGTCAGGATATGATGACCCACCTTTCAGTTTTTCGTCGTCATCAGGCCATCACTATTTGGGATGACAAAGGGATCGACCCGGGCGAAGAATGGGACGAAGAGATACGAGAAGAATTACAATCATCTGATATTATTTTGCTGTTGATTAGTGCCAGTTTTTTAGCTTCTGAATATATCTATGAAGTTGAATTAAAAGAAGCGTTAGAGAAACATGAACGGAAAGAAGCAATAGTCGTCCCTGTGATTCTAAGGAAATGTCATTGGCAAATGGAGGCTTTTGCAAAGTTACAGGGCTTACCAAGAGGAGCAAAGCCCGTAAAAAACTGGGAAGACGAGGATGAGGCCTACTTGAGTATAGCGGAAGGTTTGAGGCGGGTAATTTTAAAAATACAAGAAAGAAAAAAAATATAAGGATATAGAAAAAGTGTTGCAAATTATTTTACTGATTTAATTACGAGCTGAAACATCGCTTGCCTCCAAATGAAATAATCGATTAAACTACGATTCTTAAAATCCTCTTTATGAAAAGACTCTTTCCGCTCTTACTGTTCTTATGTGTTTCCTGGACACTGTTAGCTCAACTAACTATCCACATCACAGAGACACCTAACAATACACCTTCAAATAGTGCGCTATTCCTAGCGGGCAATATTAATAATTGGGAAGCAAATGCTCAAAATTATTTATTTACGCAAAACTCTGATGGAACGTATACTTTAGTTATAGACCCTCCAGTTGGACAGATAGAATATAAAATTACCCGGGGTAGTTGGCCAAGTGTAGAAGGTAATATGACTGGTCAATATCGTCCTAACCGAGTTTATAATTACACAGGCCAAACAGATAGTTTAGGCCTTAGTATTTTAAGTTGGGAAGACCTGAGTGGTGGATCGGGTAATTCAACTGCCACTGAGAATGTAACTATTCTGTCAGAAGATTTCAACTTAGCTACTATTGGTAAAAAACGACGTATCTGGATTTATTTGCCACCTGATTATGAGCAATCTAGCCGTAGCTACCCAGTACTATATATGCATGATGGGCAAAATCTTTTTGATGCCACAACCAGTTTTAGTGGGGAATGGCAGGTGGATGAATCCCTGAATAATTTATTTGCATTAGGAGATCCCGGCGTCATTGTCGTAGGAATTGATAATGGAGGAGCTAGCAGAATTGATGAGTACACCCCCTGGCCTAATCCACAGTATGGTGGAGGGCAAGCGGATCAATATGTGCGGTCAATTATTCAAGACTTAAAGCCACATATCGACACCAATTACCGAACGCTCAAAGACTCCGAAAACACAGCAATTATGGGTAGTTCATTAGGGGGGCTAGTTTCTTTATACGCTCTTATTGAGTATCAGGATGTATTCGGGAAAGCCGGCATTTTCTCTCCCTCTTATTGGTTTTCCGCTGAAAGTTATACGCACATTTTGAATACAGAAAAAAAAGAACAATTTCGTATTTATACGATTGGAGGAGAACAAGAAGGAGGAAACATGGCTACTAATATCCAACGTATGGACTCCATTTTTTCTGTAGCAAATTTTAACCAAGATGAATATAAAACTACGATACATCCTGATGGACAACACACGGAAGCTTACTGGGCGCGTGAGTTTAGTGCCGCATACCTATGGCTTTTTAGAAAAAACCCCACCACATCAATATCAAGTACGTCTTCTCCTTCAAGTTTTATCATCTATCCTAATCCGACAAAAGATAGTTTTCAGCTTAAGCTTTCCGAATTACCGAAGCAGACTTGTTTAAAAATTGTTGACCTTTCCGGAAGAGTAAGGCTAAAATCAAAAGTGAAAGCATTAAATTCAATTTTTCGTATTGATAAACTACAATCAGGAATGTATCAAGTTCAATTATATTCCAAAAATAAATTATTGGGAAGTGAACGTTTGATCATTCATTAAATAAATTTAGCGGGTTATTGCAATGGCAAAGCTACTGCAATAACCCGTAAAATTTATTTTTATCTCAATAAAATTACTGAGCCCATACTCTTATAATCTCCACTTTCCAGTTTCTCTCCTTTCCAAGACGTTCCATCCCGGAAAATACCACTGACCTTCCAAACGTAAACATCTTGTGGCAACAACTTACCATTGTGTGTGCCATCCCAACCTTCCAGCGGACGCCCCTCATCATCAAGGGCAGTAGAGGACCAAAGTAATTGGCCATATGGAGAGAAAACTTCTACTCGATATTCCTTTAAGCCAATTCCGGCAGGTTTAAATAAGCGTACATCTCCAATTCCTTGTTCCGGAGAAAAACCGTTAGGGACAAATAAACCACGAATAAACTCAGGAGTTACACTGATAATCGTATCGTCAACACATCCATAAAAAGAACGTGCTTCAAGATAGACCTGCATTACTCGATTTTCTTCAAACCGATGTACTGGACTCTCTTCATCTGTCGTTTCTCCATCGCTAAAATCCCAGGAGTAGTAAATTGCATCTTTAGAAAGATTCAGAAACTGATAAGTACCACTGCTAATACCGTTATCAACAATCTCTATCGGATCAAAATTCGCAAATGGTGTGGGATTGACCTGAACGGCGCCGTCTATCATAAAAGTATCAAAACAGACATCATCAATGGATACGATCAGTTTCACATCATATAGACCTTTTTCCGTATAAATATGAGTCGGTGAATGTTCATCAGAAGTCTGACCATCTCCAAAGTCCCACAAATATTCATTTGCTGAAGAGGATTCATTCAGAAAACTAATGGGACTTGGTGCGCAGGCATTATCCGTATCCACAAAAAATTCAGCCAGGGGTTTTGGATAAATCCGTAAAGAAGAATTCACAGTATCTTCGCAAAGGAATTCATTCACCGCAATTAATCTTACGTAGAAGCTATCCGCACTTTCAAACCGATGTAAAGGATTATTATAGGTTGAAGTTTCACCATCACTAAAATCCCAACGATATGCAGAAGCGCCTTCTGAAGTATTTTGAAAAGTTACTTCGGCAGGCAATTGACACAGTTCTGTTTGTTGGTATTCGAATCCAGCTACCGGACTTGGTTTAACATACATATCAGTAGTTAAGGTATCGCTAAAACAGCCGTTTTCGTCCGTAGCTACTAAAACTACTACATACTCTCCCTCTTCTGCATAAAGATGATTGGGATTGGCACCGGTCCCTGTGTTTCCATCTCCAAAATCCCAAATAAAGAACCCGGCAGATTGTGACTGTGCCGTAAAACTGGCATTAAAAGGGGCACATCCAGTTGAAGCTACGGGCTCAAAACTAGCTTCGGGTTGGCCAAAGACTCGTACGGTGCTTACATGCTGGCCTGGGCACCCATTATCAAAGGCAACGCCGGTAAGGGTGACGGTATATTCACCAGGCTCCCGATACAAATGTACAGGGCTTGTTAGGCGGGAAGAATCTCCATCTCCAAATTCCCAGACCAGACCTGCCATTCG
>CBDUIU010000070.1:0-10827 GCA_965367335.1 uncultured Saprospiraceae bacterium | reverse complement strand
ATATTGGTCTTCTCTTCTATTGTAACTATAGTTTGGGCTCAGTGATATTTGGAAGGCATCCGAAACTTGTAAATTGGACCAAAGGGAAACTTCGTAATACCGGACTGCTTTTTCTGCTCCATAGGCTTGAAATACATTCATACCATAGGTGAAATCTTTACGGCTGTCAGAGTTAAAATACACCCAATTGGCTAGTCCGTTATTTCGGCGGATGGTAGGCCCGCCACGTAAAGCATTTTTTGAAATGTCCTTGAATTCATAGGTTACCCCTAAGCCCATGTTCCAAAAATTGGTGAAAGTAGCATGGGCATTGGAGTTGACTGCCTGGTACAAATTGTTCCCGCCAAAATCCCACCGGCTCCACATATTATAATTTACCTGTAAACTGCGGAAAATGGAAAATGGTTTCTGCCATCTTCTTGCACCCCAAAAAAAGGCATTTGTTTCGTCAGCATTGATCATAAACCCAAGGTCATTTAACTCAAGTTCTGGAGAACGCCAGGTGGCGCCCCATTCAAAAATCCATTTGCCTCCGGACTTACCGACCTTTAAAGTCCCTCCATGACCAGTCAGAGCGGTAGCGGTCGAATCTACTTCCAGGTGATTGGCATTTGAGCGTTGAAAAAGGTGTTCAAAGTTAGTTTGAATACCCTGGATCGCTTCCTGTTTACCCTGTAGATGGCTAAAGATGGCATTTCCGGTAACAAACCAGGTTTGATCTTTCCACCTGTGAGTGAAGTCCAAACCGCCGGAATAGGCCTGCTCCGGTAAAAATTCCAATTCCGAATCATTAATTTTTCTATTGACTGCGGTAAAAATGCCACCTATCACGGTATTTCCACCGTTGAAATCTTGTTGTACTCTTCCGACGAAGTAATTGCTTAGTGGTTCTACGGTACTTTTGCTTTTGTTCTCCCTATCCAGGATAGTGGCAGCCTCTTTATCTGTAATACTTTCTAAAATACCAATAGATAAACCCTTACTGGTTTTTCCACTAAATTTAGCAGCACCCAGGATGGTTGTATTATCAGGTTGACTGACATAGTAGCCCTCCTCCGGGTCATTGCTAATATATCGATGAGGAGACCCACCAATTCTCCGGGAATAGAATAGGCGATCACTATTAAATGGACCACCTGCTTCTGCAGAGGTAAGGCGATAATCAAAGATGTTTCTATTTTCAATAAAGAAGGGTCGCCGTTCATCAAAAAATATTTGAAAGCCATCCAGGGTGAGTGCCGAGGGGTCGGCTTCCACTTGTCCAAAATCAGGGTTGATCGTAAAGTCTACAGTTAGATCATTGGTGATCCCAATTTTACCATCTAAACCAACGGTAGCACTAAAATCCGTACCATCCGCAAATGGATTCCCAGGTTCTTTTTCAAAAAACTTAGCCTGCCCTAAAACATACGGCTGAATTTCTACCTGCCTTTGGGGCTGAATATTTTGTAAGCCATGCAGTTCCCCAAAGCGGCTTACCCAGCCTGCTTCATTCCGTCTGACCCGCTGCCAAAGCGATCGTTCTTCTTTGCGAAAATCAAGGCGGGTAGACTGAATCCCCCAGACTAATTGATCCGCTTTACCAAAGCGCAGCTGACTAAAGGGTATGCGCATTTCTGCCGTCCAACCTTCCTCGTCTATCTGAGTTTTCGTGTACCATATCGGGTTCCAGTTGCTGTCCCAATTATTACCATTATTAGAAATGAACTCATCTCCTTTTACGCCAGAAGCGGAAACTGCAAAAGAGAAGGCCGTTCGTTGGTCGTGATAGCTATCGATGTTGAGTTCTACTAAATCACCGGGAAAGTTATCTCGGCGGGACATACGTTTGACGATTTCACCTGGATTCGAGTCGAAACAGCGAAAGGCGACGTAAAGGTTTTCATCATCATAAAGAATTTTGAAGGTTGTATTTTGGGAAGGGGCTTTTCCTTCATGGGGTACATATTGGGTATAACCGCCACTCCATTTAACAGTGTTCCAGCATTCATCCGAAAGGTCGCCATCAATTTGTGGTGCATTTTCCTGAATGTTTTTAGTAAAATATTTGCGTTTAGGGATTGGATCTTGATCTGCAATTGTTTGTGAAAACAGGCAGTAGCTTGCCATCAGGTACAAGCCAAGCAAAGTGAGAAGCTTTTTCATTGGGTGCAAGTACAACAGGTTGATTAATGGGATAGAAGTGGGCCTTTAGCTCGCTTCCTAATATAAATAATGACAGCTAAGCGATTTGTTAAGTTGCATGAGCCGTCACAATTCAATCAATCCGTATTATAACCAAGTCATTTTTTGCATGCGGGTCTGGTATCACTGGGTTAGTCCTGCAATTTGCTTCCGTAAGCCAGGTCTCCGGCATCCCCTAAGCCAGGGACAATAAAGGAACGGGCGGTGAGTTCTTCGTCCACAGCGCCTACCCAGAAATGCGCTTTTTTATGTAAACGACGAACGTAGTTTAGCCCTGGAGTTGAAGCAATGGCAGTAACAATATGTGTTTTGGCGGGTTTGCCAAACTCCAGCAAGGCCTTGATGGTTAAATCCATGGAAGCTCCGGTAGCTAGCATAGGGTCCGTAATGATAAGAACGGCATCTTCCAGATTTGGGCAGGAGACGTATTCCAGGTTGATCTCAAAAGTTCCCCCTTTATGGTGTAAGCGGTAGGCAGAGATGAAAGCATTGTCAGCTTGGTCAAAATAATTGAGCAGACCTTGGTGGAGTGGTAGCCCCGCTCGTAATATGGTGGCAATAACAATTCGCTGGGATGGGAGCGGTATTTCAGCGATTCCTAGTGGAGTTTCTATTTGATGTTTCTTATAACGTAAAGTTTTGGATATTTCAAAAGCGATAATTTCTCCAATTCTTTCCAAATTTCTCCGAAAACGCATCCGATCTTTTTGAATATTGGCGTCCCGTAATTCAGCAATGAATTTATTTGCGATGGAGTTATTCTCAGAGAGGTTAAAAAGCATAAATAGTAGGTTTTAGTTCTAAGTCGAGAATTAGCTTGAAGCTAATCCAAAACTAATAAAAATTATCCGGCTAAAGAATGGATCGTTAACTTATCAATTATTTTCTCATGGAAATATTAGGTAACCGATTGGATGCTTGCTCGTAGAAGCTAATGATGGCATTATTTTACGATTAAATTCTCATCTGGTTACCAGATTACCTATTGTTAGAATAAATCTTTATTTTAGCTAAAATTAAACAAGGAAAACCGAAAATTGATACAAAACACAACCATCACTTCATATGGAAAACAATGATCAAGGACAAGGATTAGGCTTAGGAGAAATTTCTACCATCCGTAACATTCTTATGGGGCAGCAGATGAATCAGTATGAACAACAGTTCAACGAGATGACTCAACGCCTTGAGCAAATGGAAGACAAGCTTCAACAGCAGCTAAATCAGTTAAATCAGCAATGGCAACAACATTCTGAACAAACCAATTCGGAAAATAATAGCCGTTTTGACCGTTTGGAGAAAACCATTGAATCCAATATGGAAAAACTCACGAAGCGCATGGATAAAATGAGTAAAGATGACAAGGCGCGTATCGGTAAACTGCTGGGCAAAGTTAGTCAACAACTCATTGGTGAATAAGTTTTCTCTTATGGCTGCCAAAACAGATTCCTCTCTACAAGAACAACTTTTACTTAAAAGGCTGAAGGCCATTTTGCTGGAAGATGACCGAGCTGAGCTTAAACGTCTCCGGGATACCCTGGATGACCCTACCTTATTATCCGAAAAAGTTTCACCTATCCTGGATCAGCAGTTTACGTTTTTTAAAAACAATTTTCCAAAAGAATACGAGGCAGCGGTGGATAAAATTGTTAAACGTCGCCTGGCGGAATCCCAGGATGAAATCCTTAATGTGATTTACCCGGTTTTGGGTAAAATGATCAAAAAATATATTACGCATCAATTTCAGTTGATGAAGGATAGTATTGATGCTACTATTCGCAACACTTTTAACACGCGTAGCCTATGGCAAAATATTAAAGCGCAGATTTTTGGTATCAAACAAAGTGAAATTATCCTTGCGGGTATGGATCGCCCGGTTATAGATGAGATTTATGTTGTTGAACGTGACTCGGGATTGTTAAAAGGATCTGCTTCACGGACTCAAGCTGTTGATCAGGAAGTGATCGCCGGGATGTTAACAGCAATTAAGTCTTTTGCTGAAGATGCTTTTCACCGGGAGCGAGAGGATGTGGAGAGCATTGCTTATGGCAGCTATAGGATCTTCATTCAAAATTTTCACTCCTATTATATTGCAGTAGCCTTGAGTGGTTCTGTGTCTTCAAATGAATACGAAGCCTTATCCAATGATATCCTCGATTTTGCTGAGCAGGAATTATCTACTCACCAGGCTTCGGGGGCGTCTAATTTTGAGTATATTTCGGCGGAATTAAAAGCTCAGTTTATAGAACCTCATTTGAGGAAAACAACTAACTAGATTATGATTAGCAAAAAAGTCATATTAACCGGAAGTTTTGGTGTTGGAAAAACTTCTCTGTTTAATCAGTTTATTCACAATAAATTTAGTGATAAATATCTCACTACCATCGGGGTAAAGGTGAATAAAAAAATGATTGAAGTTAACGGACGCGAACTTTCTCTGCTGCTTTGGGATATTGCCGGAGAGGTTTCTCAAGACAAGGTACCAACTTCTTACTTTCTCGGAGCAAGTGGAATTATTTATGTCATAGATCTGACCAGGCCTTCAACGTATAAGCATATCGTTAAGGATATTGAACATCTCAAAGAGATCACAAAGGGAGGAGTTATAAAAATTGTAGCTAATAAAAAAGACCTCATTGATGACAATCAGCTCGCTGAAATTGAAGAGCGCATCAGCTTGCCGTGGGACATCGTTACCAGCGCTAAAACTGGCGAAAACGTCCAGGAACTGTTTCTGACCTTAGGTCGGGAGTTAGTGGAATAAAATACAGAGAGTAATTTTGTGGGCAGGTGATTTAGCCTTCATTAATGAGTTGACAAAACAGTATGCGACGTTTTTCTACTAAGGATCATTTGCCTTTAGGGTATAGCCAGCAAATTCTACTTGACGAACAAGGCCGCCTTGTTATCAGCTGTGATTCTATTTTTTCTGCGCAATCTTTCCAACAGTCTTCCTTGCTCTCCGTTTCTCCTTTCCTGGAAAGTATTTTTCCCGTTTTACAGAACTTAACAATTACAGACCCATCACTGTATTTTCCCAAAGTAGAGACTGATTTAGACTTATTGCCAGGGACGTATGATTATTATTTTTCCAGAATTCAATTGGAGGAAGGCGACTATATTCTTTGGAGTATTTATGATTATACCAAGGTCTATGAAGACTTTCGTCGATTTCAACAAAGGCGGAATGAGCTACAGGTACATCGACAACAATTAGAGTTTCGCCTTCAGGAATTTAAGCGGCAAGAAGATTTATTTCAGTTAAATCAGGAGATCACTGCCACAAATGTCTCTAAGTCAGAATCTATAAGTCAGTTGGAGGAGCCCCTAAGTTCTCCCTTTAATATCCTGGATGGCTTTAATTGGATGTTGATGCAAGCAGCGACAACTCCACAAAATTATGTTTATGCGCTAGAGGACATTCTCCAACAATTAATGGAATCTGTGATTCAATTACGACATCATTTGAAGCCCGCTGAGTGGAGTCAACTAGAAGGGAGTTTACGGCAACAAACATTAGGTAACACAGGTTTTAAGTGGGACCTGTCCGCTGAGCTCAAGTCTATTCCTGCAAAACGATTTCCTTATTTAGGCGTTATTTTACAGCAACTGGTAAAGGCCTTTGCTCATCCGGGTTTAAATACTCGATTAGTCATTAGCCTGGAAACGACAAATGAAGGCTTTGAAAAAGGCAATGCTAAACTCGATGTGACCATAAATGACTTAACGGAAACTCAACAGATGGCTTTTAACTTTAAACAAGCCGAGTTGCAAATTTATCTACTTAGAAGTTTAGTGCATCAGGCTGGTGGCTTGCTCCAAGTCGTTCCTACCGATGTAAAATCTCATCTGCATTTAAACATTCAATTGCCTGTGTTGCCTTTATAAAAAAGCACGATCTCTCAAATTTGACTATTTTTTCATTTTTTTTAGGGATTTGTCCGCTGTCCATCCAACCAATATTTTTTTTCTGCGTTAGATTTTGTAAATTAAGCAATTAGAACATGTATTTATTCTCCCGGTAATTGATGATCCGTAATCACTGAATGAGTTGTCTATGAAGCATTTCTTTTCCATAATCGCTATTCTGTGCTGTTCTGCCATTGCACTTCAGGCACAAGGTACCTTCCAACCTCGCCAATCCATAATGGAAGATCAATATGCGGGTGTAGTTTATGACACCGAACGGGCAGTCGACCTACGATTGCACACTAATGGTTATTTAGCATTAGCCTTTAACTTTGGCCAAATAAAGACCTATTATAAAACGCGGTATCTGCATTTTGAAATTGGTGAATTAAGACATCACAAGGAACGTCGACAAAGCTCCGATAGTAGCAGTGGAGGACGATCTTCCCGGTCTTATATTTTTGGAAAAAGGAATAACTTGTATGCTATTAGGGGAGGAATTGGAAAGAAAAGATATTTTTCTGAAAAGGCAAAAAGAAAAGGAGTAGCCGTAGGTATCTCTTATGAAGTCGGGCCAGTCCTGGGTTTACTCAAGCCCTATTATCTGGAATTGAAATATGGTAGTGATATTGGAAATCCAATCGTTACACGCAGTGAAAAATACAATGAAGAAAATGCCAGTCTTTTTACGGAGCCTACCATGATCTCAGGAGCCAGTAGTTTTGTAAAAGGGTTTAATGAATTATCTGTTGTTCCCGGCGGGCAGTTTAAAGTTGCCGTGCATTTGGATTGGGGGGCCTTTGATGAATTCATCCGTGCCCTCGAGGTTGGGATAATGGGAGATATCTTCGTCAAAGAAATGCCCATTATGGTTGATGTAGAGTTCTCAGAAAATCGCCCATATTTTATTAACCTTTTCGTAGCTTTGCAACTCGGGAAGCGACGTTAAGGGCTTGAGGCTTGTCTGCCAACTTTTTCCGTCCTATTCTTGTTTACATCACACATGCCTCTGGGGTGATCATCACCTTTTGGGGGGTGTTTATATAAATTGGGCGTTCCTTTGAGCATATACAAATGCAAAGGCTTTCGCCTGATAAAAACTTTGTGGTCCATGATTGAATTACCTGTAGTTAGTGGGGGTGACAAACCAGCTAGAAAACGCAAGCCCAATTGGTTGCGCGTCAAGTTACCTATTGGTGAGCGTTATAAGAAAGTAAGAACGCTGGTAGACGAATACAACCTGCACACGATTTGTCAAAGTGGGAGCTGCCCAAACATGGGAGAGTGCTGGGGGGCTGGAACGGCTACCTTCATGATCTTAGGTAATACTTGTACCCGTTCGTGTTCATTCTGTGCCGTCAAAACCGGCCGTCCACCAGAATACGATGAAGATGAACCTCGTAGAGTTGCGGAAGCCATCCAGCTGATGGAGGTCAAACATGCTGTCATCACTTCCGTAAACCGGGATGAACGTAAAGATCGTGGGGCAGAGATTTGGTATCAGACTGTTCGGGCCGTTAAAGAATTATCTCCTGAGACGACAATTGAAACCCTTATCCCCGATGTTCGGGCTACCTGGGATGCGTTGGAACGCATGATCAGTGCCGGACAGGAAGTGGTGTCTCATAATATGGAAACCGTAGAGGCACTATACCGAAAAGTTCGTCCACAAGCTAAGTATGCTCGGAGCCTGGAACAAATCAAGCGAACCAAAGAATTCGGCAAACGCACCAAATCTGGCTTCATGGTTGGTTTAGGGGAAACAGATGAGCAAGTCTTCAAGATCATGGATGATCTTTTGGAGCACGGCTGTGATGTCGTTACCATTGGTCAATATTTGCAACCAACGCCCATGCACCTGGAAGTAGCTAGCTTTGTTCATCCGGATAAATTTGCCGAATACAAAGAAGTCGGCATGCAAAAAGGCTTTGATTTTGTGGAAAGCGGACCTCTGGTTCGATCCTCTTATCACGCCGAACGACATTTATAAGCAAAGGCCAAATCTGATTTTTTTAATCTAAATTAGGGGTTGTAAAAAAGCTTCAGCTTAATGCCTTAGCGGCGGATATAAACCCGGTTGACAATTATTAATAGTAAGTTGGCAGTGTTTCCCTTTTTCAACTAACCATTACATGCTAAACCTTTCCCAAGTTCGTCGGGATACCCCTGCTTGCGAACAAGTCATTCACCTCAATAATGCTGGAGCTTCTTTACCCCCTCAGGCCGTCACTCAGGCCATGTTAAACTACCTGATGGAAGAAGCTGAAATCGGTGGATATGAAACAGCTGCACGGTATACTGACCGTATGGAGATGTTTTATATTTCTGTAGCAAGGTTGTTACAGGCTGAGCCAGGAAATATTGCTTTCTTTGCAAATGCCACCGATGCCTTTGCCAAGGCATTGTCAGCAATTCCTTTTCAAAGGGGTGACGTTATTCTGACTAGCCAAGATGACTATGTTTCCAATCAATTGGCTTTTTTACAGCTTGTCAAACGACTCGGCGTACAATTGATCCGGGTACCCAATAGCGAAGCAGGCCCGATTGATTTGACAGCGATGGAGGCATTGATTAAAAAGTATCAACCTAAGTTAGTCGCCGTGACACATGTACCGACAAATTCCGGATTGATTCAGCCGGTAGAGGCTATTGGGAAATTGTGCAAAGCTTATGATTGTTGGTATGTAGTCGATGCCTGCCAGTCTGCCGGACAAATCTCGCTAGATGTTTCAAAGATGCATTGTGATTTCCTCTGTGCTTCCTATCGGAAATTTATGCGAGGGCCTAGAGGTGCCGGGTTTATGTATGTATCAGATAAAGCCCTGGAGGCAGGATTGAGTCCGATCGGGATAGATCTGCGCGGTGCCATTTGGAAGGCGCCCGAGGAGTATAGCTTATTAGCAAATGCTAAGCGATTTGAATATTGGGAAAGATCTTATGCGCTTGTTATCGGGAGTGTGGTGGCTACGGAATACTTGCTAGGTTTAGGGATGGAAGAGGTAGCGGCACAACTTAAACAGATTGGTAATTATACGCGGAAAGCCTTGGGGACTGTTGCAAAAATTAGATTGTTGGATAGAGGCAAACACCAGGCTAATATTATCACTTTTGTAATTCCTGGACAAACTAAGCCGGCAATTTACCAAACAATGAAAACACATGGGATCAATTTTTCTTTTACTACGAAAGATGTAGCACTACTTGATTTTGAGGAAAAACAAGTAGATTGGGCTATTCGCATTTCTCCTCATTATTTTAATACGGAAAAAGAGATTGAGGTCTTACTGGAGGCCTTGGATGCTTTATTATAGTCGATTTAGGTTCTTCTGCAAAGATGACTGTGTAAATTTATTTGCTTCAAATTTATTTTTATTCAGATTTCATCAAGGAAGATTTGCCGTTGGTCGATATTCCCGTATTGCCCAATAGAGTAAATTTGCACAGGCCCATCAACTTTCGTACTTTTCTGCTCCCAATTTAGCACGGCTCTATTCTTTTGAGCAAATTATCTCATTATCCCCATGGGAAAGCAAGACGAACATTTACTTCTCCAACGCTTAAAACAGAGTGACCGCTCTGCTTTGAAAGTCTTGTTTGATACTTATTACGCTGAATTATGTAAAACAGCCTATCGGCTTTTAAAAGACCCAGACCAAGTAGAAGATGCGGTACAACAGGTCTTTATCCGTTTTTGGGAAAAGCGGGAAAAGCTGACCATTGAGAGTTCTGTTCAGGCGTATTTACATCGCATGACCATCAACGAAAGTATTGCTTTCCTAAGAAAACAAAAGCGCCGTTCAGAACAGGAATTACCCCAAAACCATGGAGATCTTGCCCCGGATGTAGAAACCTCCTTCCTTGCCAGTGAATTACAGGAACACATTCTCAAAGCAATCACAAAACTTCCCCCTGCTTGTCAGGCTATTTTCAGGTTAAGCCGAATGGAAGGACTTAGTTATAAAGAAATTGCGGTCAAACAACAACTATCTGTCAAAACGGTAGAAAATCAAATGGGTAAGGCATTGCGTATTTTACGCGTTGAATTGGGTAATTATTTACAATTCCTCCCGGTTTTTTTGTTTTTTTAACCCTTTTATTCTTTAAATAGGGGTAACGTGCCTGTAACGGCATCTTTTAACCAGAGTCTAGAATTATGGAAGAGGGTAGATTACATGATTTGCTTAGTAAATACCTGGCTGGTGAGACTTCACCAGCTGAGGAGCAAGACCTGTATACCTGGGCTAAACAAAACGAGGAGAACCAAGCAACTTTTGATCAATACCAGCAACTCTGGCAAATGACCGATTCTCCGGAACTTCCTTTCCAACCCGATCCTGAGCAAGCCTGGAATAAGATTCTTCCTCAACTGAAGAATGACCCGCAGAGTGGTGCAAATGATTCCATCGTTCGTCGGTTGCCATTATGGTCCAGAGCCGCTGCTATCGCTCTGCTGCTATCGCTGACTTATATTCTTGCACAACGATGGAGCGCTGACTCAGATGCTCAATGGGTCGTCCATGCCACTACAGACAAACAACTGGACTTGACATTACCAGACAATACATCCATTACGTTGAATGCCAACAGTCATATTAGGTATCAAAAAGAATTTTCAAAACGGGAGGTTCAATTGGAAGGGGAAGCCTACTTCGACGTTGCCAGAGATGAGGATAGACCTTTTACGATTTTAACGGGGGAAACACAAACTACTGTTTTAGGTACGGCATTTAATTT
>CBDUIU010000069.1:0-10964 GCA_965367335.1 uncultured Saprospiraceae bacterium | reverse complement strand
TAAATGGTGATTTCATCCAGAGCACCGTCAAAATGACTTCCTCCATCAATTGGATTGTAACCAATTCCCAGCGGATAGGTGGTGTTATCTAAATCCCCGGCAGCATCCTTTTCTGCTACTAAGGCACCATTCAAATATATTTTATCCTTAGCACCGTCATGGACCATCACTAAATGTGACCATACGCCTACTTGTAACTCATTACCATCTCCTGAATCTAAATCGCTACAACAAGCGCCACCAGAGTGGGTCGTAAAGACAGGTTTGCCGTGGTCAGGTAAGGAGATTTTCCAACGCTCTTGCCATCCACCAAAGGAAAGTAGATAAACTTCGCCAGTGCCTGGAAGGTTATTGGGTTTTACCCAAAAAGCGATACTGGTAGTTGCGCCGTTCAGTTGACCTGAATTAGCCGCGCTGACCTCTGATCCATTAACAAGAAGTGCACTGTTTCCATAACCAAAACGATCAGCTGTGAGATCACCGGAAGTAATGTCAGCGTGATTGTTGTACCCGGAATTGTCAGCTCCATTGCCTTTGAACGAATAGGTGGCTACAGTGGCAGAGGGAATAGAGGGAGCTGTATTTTGTTGGTTGTATAAAGCCAGGATTTCCATGTCGGTTAAGGCTTCGCCAAAAATCATAACTTCGTCCATCAATCCATTAAAATAATTGCCAAGATCAATAGGGTTGTAGCCAATACCAAGTGTACGGGTAGTGTTATTCAAATCTCCGGCTACATCTTTTTCTGCAACCATAACCCCATTTAGGTAGATTTTATCTTTGGCTCCATCATGTACCATTGCGACGTGTGTCCACGTGCCTGGTATGAGTTCGTTTCCGTCTCCGGCATCCATGTCGGATATGCCACTTGTGTTATTTGTTGTCCAGATTAGCTTTCCGTGTGCGGGTAAAGATATTTTGTATCGTTCCTGCCAGCCACCATAAGAAATGAGGTAAACCTCCCCTTGGCCAGGTAGTTCGGTAGCATTAACCCAGAAAGCGACGGTGGCTGCCGGGGTATTAAGCTGAGTTGCATTATCAGCAGAAAGTCCACTTTGTTCTCCGTCAAATTGCATGGCACTATTGGCCCATTCGAATCGGTCCTGGCTGAGAATGGCTCCATTTACTGAAGCATTATTTCCAAAAGTAGAGACATCTTTTGCATTACCCGAGAAGTCATAATGAGCTACGGGTGTCTGTGCGTGTAAAGTTGCTAGAAGGATTAAGTAGCAACTCGTTAGAATAAGTGATTGTAAGTATTTTTTCATGTTTTATATGGTTAATATAGTTATAGTGAATGTAAATAAATAGACTTCCAACAAGCGAGTGCTAAGAGAAGGATAGAGGTGACATCAAACAGGGTAGATGCAGATGTCACCTCCTTGGGGTAAAACCACTTTTAAGGTTTTATGAAACGATCTGAATAGATACTGTGCTTTCCAGTTATTTGAACCAGGTAAACTCCTTTATGGTAATTACTGATATTCAACCGAATTGATTTGTGCCTAGTTGGTTCTTCCCGCGACACAAGTTTTCCGGAAATGTCATAAACATGAACGGACAAAATTTCTTCGTCAGGGGCCTGCATGAATATTGTTAAAATTTGTGATGCAGGGTTAGGGAAAATTTGTATGCCAAGCTTAGCTTCGGCAGGCAATGCGTCCAAACTGGTGCGAATGTTTTGTCGATATAATTCTTTCACTTCATCCGGTGTAAGTGCGTGGTCATTAATCTGTACTTCATCAATCACGCCTTTGAAGTTGTAATCTGTCTCATCCGGCAACATTTGTCCGATGAGAAAAGGAAATGAGGTCGTTCGGATGTCACCACTAAACTCTTTATAACTGCTTAATTCACCTTGTAGATAAAGCGCGAGAAGCTGGCCGTCATAAGTGGCGGATACATGATAAAAACTATCAATGTTCAAAGGCGTGTTTGTGTCGAGATCACTAATGCCGCTGGTAGAGTTTAAGGTCCAGCGTAATTGTCGTGAAGGCGTGACAGAGATTTTCCAGCGGTTTTGCCAGCTACCGTGCGACAACAAAAAACTTTCCTTGTCCGGTAAGGCATTGGCTTTGAACCAACAACTAACGGTAATGCCCTCAGTGAAATTAAGCAAGGGATCATTTGCTACCGCGATATGTTGAGCTCCTCCATTGAAATAGTAAGCACTTT
The DNA here is from genome assembly GCA_965367335.1 of uncultured Saprospiraceae bacterium. Taxonomy (GTDB): domain Bacteria; phylum Bacteroidota; class Bacteroidia; order Chitinophagales; family Saprospiraceae; genus CBDUIU01. The sequence continues at coordinate 8,789 of CBDUIU010000069.1, read as the reverse complement.
GTTGATTGCCTAGGTTGTCAACGGTTAGAATAGCACCGCTGCTTTGTCCGTGTAGTTGGTTGCCTGAGATGTCCTCCGGATTTCCACTAAAGGGATATTCGGCAATGATGTTGCCAGGTATGGGGGTAAAGTTTTTGACCAGGATGGAAGTGGTTAAGCTAGTAGAAAGGTTATTTTCATCCGTTACCATTACCGTGATTTGAAAGATACCTTCTGTGTCAGGCGCTTTCCAATCAACAACATTCCCTGTACCGGTTATTGTCCCGCCGTTGCTGGTCCAGTCATAGGTCAAATTATCAGAAAAGTCATCAACAGCAAGGCAAGTCAACTGCAAGTTTTCTTCCGTGCTCAGGTAAGGAGAACTCTTCTTTACTTCAATAATAGAGGGAGCTTGATTAATGATAGGAACGATTGATATTGTAATTACAGCAGTATCTTTATTGTTCTCTGGATCATTAACAATGCATTGGACCTCTGTGTCTCCTGCGTCAGAAGATGCAATGAAAGTCACCTCGCTACCAGCACCTGAGAGTTGCCCGTCGGTTGCACTCCATTGATAAGTAAACTGATCCGAGTCCGCATCTGAAATGGTGGCAAAGATGGTGGTTGTGTCGGTAGTCTCCAGAGGGTTGTCCAGAGCCGCTAATGCTTTGAATCTGGGAGCAAAAGTATAAGGCACAGCATGTTGGTCGTAATCAACAACTACGCCATTGACCAGCATTTTATTTCCCTTATAGGTTAGTGTGCCATTCGTTGGACATACTACTATGAGCAAGGCTTCGTCGGCGGGAATGGTCAGGTTAATAGTGCCATTTACATTTTGTAGCACAAAAGTTTCAGAAAGGGCATCATAGATATCGGCAGCATCATTTCCTATTGCGAATTCAATGGTTTGCGAGGTCGGATGAGCATTATAAAATAAATAGCTTGGATAAGCCGCTTCCCGAAAAAAATCAGTTTTCAGCAGGTCAATTTTTAAGATTTGATCCACATTGGTCTTCTCCACCATTGCACCCAGATACCCAACCGAAGAAGTACCATAAAGAGCCAGATTGGTTGCGGCCCACCCGCCTCTTAATGCATCACCCGTGGAAAAAGGAGACTGGCCCTGCCACACTTCACGCAATGCTTCATAGCCAATTACCTGATCCGGATCATTGACAGCCGACCAGTCAGAGGCATCTTGTAGTTGTGCAGGTAAAAAACCATGATAAAAAAAACGGGAGGCATTAGCCAGGTTGAGTACCCATTTTCCAATCGAGCGTGCAAAGCGTTTATCATAACGAACCATAGGCACCAGTGCCGCAGCTTGTTGCATGCCATTTAGTTGAAAAGCGTAATCATTGCCATTGTCATTTGCTTCCCCCACCAAACCGGATACCTCAAAGCCTCCCCACTTTCCAACAATGGTCCCCCATCCTCGCAGGAATCCTCGGTCAAAAGACCAGTTAACCATTTTTTCAACATCATAATCTGTCCCTAAATCTGCATTCATTTTGGCGGCTACGTAAGTGCCGTAGGGAAGCTGTAATTCGTACGATGGGTTAGTGGTCCAATTGTCAAGAAATTCAATTGACCATTCTGCCCCTTTCAAGTATGATTCTTTCCCCGTTGTTATATAAGCATGGTAAAGCAACCAGGCAAAGGCTCCTGCCGCTTCCGGTTCCGGAACACCTGATGCATTTGGTTCCATTGTTTTGAAGTCCCAGGCCCTATAGTTCATGAAGGCCGGTTCCCAGGGCGTATCACTGCTCCCCATCTGTTGAACCGCTTCCAGCATACGATCTGCTACCGATATAAATTGCAGCTCAGCATCACCGCCCATGTTAGGATAGAGGTCATATAGTTGATAGAAAAAAACGTTGGGCATCATATCATACCACCAGTCATTACCACTGCCAGCTCCAGGGTTGTTTAAGTAAATGTTTTGTCCATTAGCTTTGTTATAAAAGTCCTGAGCCATTAATATCCAGTTTTGCCCAAACTGATTACTTTTATCAATACCGACCAAGGTAGAACCGACTAATGTTGGGAGTACATTGATGGCCTCATTGCCAAAAGGAGAATTGGTGCCTACGTAGGTATGCATTCTAAAAGTTGGACGCTGGGGGTAATTCACTCCGGAAGGGACCAGATGCGTTACGGGCAGATAGTCTCCGTTTAGGTTAAGATTAAAAACCAAAGAGTCGTATTTTTCAGCTGTTTTTTTCCAATCCCTTACATTATAGGGTGTGGGTTGGTTGGGCATCATATCAATACGAGGAATATTTACCTGGCCGGATTGCGCAGTAATCAGGGTGGAGAGCAAGGTAAGAAAGAAGGTGATATAATGCTGCGGGTTTAACATGGTTGGGGCGAAAGATTTGTTTTGCTAAGTTAGATATGCAATCATCTAAATATTGATATAATCCTGCAAAAGAATAATACTTTAGTGAAGCAATTTTTAATATCCTGGATTTTGATCCAATGCGGGATTCAAATCTAATTCCGTTTGAGGTAGCGGAAATAACTCGTGTTTCCCTGGCTCAAACCCTGGTAATACATCTGCTGCTATTTCCCAACGGACCAAATCAAAAAACCGATGGAATTCGAATCCCAATTCCAATACCCGTTCGCGGCGGATAGCCGTAATCATTTCATTTTTATCGGTGGTAGTGATCATCGGCAGGGCAGTGGATGGATCGTCGGCTTGAAGTCTTGCTCTGCTTCGGACAGCTTCTAAAGGTGCTTGTGCTTCTTGTACGCGGCCTAATTCAGCCAAGGCTTCCGCCTCCCATAACAGTATTTCTGCATATCGGATAGGCGTGTAGTTAATGCTGCCATCCGCAATCTGACTTACCGTAGAATCAGCTTGAAGATACTTACGGGTACTATAACGAGTGGAAGAAAAAGAATTTTTATAGGTAGTTCCAAAATAGTCCTGGTTATTCCAGGCAATCGAGAATTTCTGACGGGGGTCATCGGTATCAAAGGAGTTAAAATAGGCTCCGGTTACCTCAGCGAAACCATAGCCATCCACTTTTTTTGACTTTAGCCACTGGTTTAAAAAATTTCCAACGCCCAGCTCCAGATTCGCATGTTGTACCTCCCAGACAGATTCGGAATTGTTTTGTTTTCCTTCAGTGAAATTATCTTGATAATCGGCTACTAACTCATAATAGTTTAATGCTTTGACTTTATTCACATATTCTACTACTTTTTCCCAATTCTTCTCATATAAAAATGACTTAGCTGCAAGGGCGAAGGCTGCACCTTTTGTTGCGCGACCGATATCCGAACTTGAGTGCTCAATTGGTAACAAACGTGCTGCCTGTTCGCAATCATTTTGGATTTGTGTGAAGATATCTGCTCGGGAAGTTCTTGGTATCTTTAATTCATCGGGAGGAGCCACACTTAAGAATAATGGAACATCGCCAAATGTTTGGGTTAACAAAAAATAATAATAAGAACGTAGGAATAATGCTTCACCCGTGTATCGATCTTTTAAATTTTGTTCCATCTCTATCTCTGGCAGGTTATCCAAAACGAGATTGCATTGGGTAATACCGTCATATTGTAATTTCCAAAAAGAATTAAATTCTTCTGTTCTGGGTGTATAGGTAAAGGCGTCTAGCTCGACCAGTCCCGACCGGGATCCATCCCCACCGGTAATGGCTAGGTCTGAGGTGATATTAGCAAAGGCCCAATAGAAATTATTGTTATCGTTGTTCAACAACAAAGGACGGTAAGCGGTATTGAGTGCCTGAAGGGCGTCGTCTCCAGATTGAAAAAAAGATCCGGCATCCAATGTGGCAATAGGGTCTTTGTCAAGGATATCCTGACAAGAAGTAAAAGCAAAAATGAAAAAACAATAGATATAGAAGAAAGATCTCATGTTGATTGAAATTTAAATTCAGAACTGTAATTGTATTCCTGCGATAAAAGTCCGGGGCGCAGGAACGGTTCCCCAGTCAATGCCTACGCTTAGGTCGGATGCGATACCCAGACCTCTGGTGTCATTGGCATTGGCTTGAATCTCAGGGTCTAACCCAGGGTAATTTGTAATGGTCAGGGCATTTTGTGCAGTGAGATAAAAACGAAAATTACTAATGCCTTCCCAGTTGATCACTTCCTTAAAGTTATAGCCGATCGTTATATTCCGAATACGTAGATACGAGCCATCTTCAAGAAAACGGGTGGAGGCCCGTCGATTGCCATTTCGATCATCGACACTGGCAATAGGAATATCAGTATCTCGATTTTCTGGCGTCCACCGATTAAGTATATCCCGGTAGGAATTGAAACCGCGTAACTGTGTTTCATAGGCAAAGTTTCCATAAAGGAAATAAACATCATTTTCCTGAATACCCTGAAGTAGGGTAGAGAAATCAAAGTTTCCCCAATTCAGGGTGATTTGAACACCGTAACTAAAATCCGGAAAAGGATTCCCGACGTGCATCCTGTCTTTGTCATCAATGGTATTATCTCCATTTAAATCGGCGAATCTCACATCACCTGGCCGGGTGAATTGAGTTTGGAAAGGGCTGTTTTCTATTTCTTCTTCGGTTTGGAAAATTCCCTCCATTACCCAGAGGTAAAATGAGCCAACAGGCTGTCCTGGTTCGGTTCGCGTAATTGGCCCGTCCGATAAACCGAAGCCACCTAAAATCGGCTCACTATCAGCAATAGAAAGGACTTCATTGTGGATGGTAGAAAAGTTGGCTCCGATACTATAGGAAAGCTTCCCTACTTTATTTTTATAAACGAGGCCTAATTCCAATCCTTTATTTTCCACACTGGCCGAATTTACAAACGGTGGGCGAGTAGTGCCACCCGCTTGAGGGACTGGTACCCGGACTAAAATGTCGTCCGTGCGTTTGCGGAATACATCAGCGGTTAAAGAGATACGGTCTTGCCAGAAACTCATATCCAGACCAAAGTTGATTTGAGTACTGGTTTCCCACTTAATATTATTATTGCCAATTTCCTGGATGCTGGCACCGGTTACAATTTTATTCCCAAATACATAAACCCGATCTCCGGTACTTACAAGTGAGCTATAAGGATAATTACCAATTTCCTGGTTGCCTAATTGGCCCCAGCTACCACGAATCTTCAGACTGGAAATATAATCAATGGTTTGAAAAAAAGGTTCGGATGAAATATTCCAGGCTGCGGAAAAAGAAGGAAAAACGCCCCAACGATTATTTTTTCCAAAACGGGAAGAACCATCCCGCCGGACGGCAGCGCTTAAAATATAGCGGCTTTTATAAGCGTAACTAGCTTGGCCAAAATAAGATAATAATGCCCATTCTGTAGCGATACCTGAAACACCCAGGTTGTTCAACTCCTCTGCTATACTGGCATCAATGTAACGAAATAAAGGGTCAGACCGACGGAAGTTATTCGCTGAGGCGCCCAGGTAATCCGTATGATTATCAAGTGCTTCCATACCCACCAGCGCAGACACCCGATGATCTCCAAGGGTTTGTTCATAGTCGATTGTTGTATTCCAGACTAATGTTTGTTCGAATACCCGACCTTCATTTAAGGAAGTCGGATCGTAGATGGCAGGAGACAAGCGTTTTTTGAATAATTTTTCCCGTTCAAAAAGAAAATCGCCACCCAGCGTTGTTCTTATCTTAAGTGGTTCTAAAAGTTGTAGTTCAGCATATACATTTCCAAATGCACGATAACGTTTGATCGTCCAGTCTGTATTATTGTTGAAGGCAATAGGGTTGGCGTTACCATCACCATACAGGGTTGGGTCACCAAGCTCGGAAGAGACATTTACAAAGCTACCGTCCGGATAACGGACAGGGAAGAGTGGTGAAGCAATGAGGGTGTACCGAATGCCACTGAGCTCGTTACCCGATCCAAAACCATCACCGGAAGAATTGATCACCTGCCGGGCAGTATGAGCAAAAGTAAAGTTGTTACCGACGCGGAAACGCTTTTGGCTAATTTCACCATTGAAGCGAACCTGGTATTTATCAAAGCTTTGCCCCTGGTAAATGCCATCTTGTGAGAGGTATTCGCCGGAGATATAAAATTGTCCGGATGCTCCGCCACCCATAGCTGATAATGAATAGCGCTGCATCATCGCCGGGTCAAATACCATGTCCAGCCAATTATTATCAGGCAAAGTATCCAGAATAGCCGGATCATAAGTACTGAGTAAATTTGCGGGATTTCTTAGTTCATTTGCATTAATGATACCTTCATTCCGCATGGTCAAATATTCTTCAGCATTTAGTAGGTCAGGTAAATTAATCGGTTGTTGGATACCCGTGTACATTTCAAAATTAAAAACAGGCTTACCTTCTTTTCCACGCTTAGTTGTAATCAATACGACGCCATTTGCTGCTCTGGATCCATAAATGGCAGCAGCAGCTCCGTCCTTTAAAATTTCAATTGACGCAATGTCACTCGGAGAAAACATGTTGATATTGCCGGTAGTCGGTACGCCATCAATGACATATAAAGGACTATTACTTCCCAGTGTTCCTACCCCGCGGATACGTACAGCAATATCATCTCCCGGTGCGCCGGTGACTTGAGTAACCATGACACCTGGTGCCTGCCCTTGTAATGCCTGGTCTACACCAACGACCACCAATTTTTCAATATCCTTTGATTTAACCGAAGTAATCGCGGAGGAGATGTCACTTCGGATTTCTTTTTTATATCCCGTTACGACGACTTCTGCTAAAAGCTCAGATTGCTCTTCCATGACTACTTCCAACTCGGACCTGCCCTGGAGCGCAATTTCCTGATCTTTGAATCCTACATATTTAATAAGGAGCGTTACATCAGTAGATGTAACTTCAATGTTAAACTTACCATCTATATCAGAGACAACACCATGAGAGGTGCCTTTTACAATGACAGTGGCTCCAATCAACGGGAGTTGGTCCGTAGCTGAAACAATCGTTCCGGTAACGGTTGAGGATTGAGCCTGAAGGTTTAGTGAGGATAAAAGAAGAATTAATAGAACGGCAATCCATGAGTGGAAATGACTGGAAAGATGGGTAGAGGGGGAGGTAAAGTATTTGCCCATAAGTATAATTGGTTTTTAATGGATTCTGTAAATTTATTATAAATGCCGAACTGACAATGATACAATTACGCAAAAAGTTAGTACTTTTAGGAAAAGGCAAAAATTCTGGATTGTAGCCTGAAATCAAGAATAGCCTTTGTTTTGCTCGTTTATAATGACTAAACACGCCCTTTATGAATATCCACAGAGAAATTACGCCACTTAGAAAGCAGGATGTTTTTATTCTCCTGGACTCCTCCCGTAATGGGTTTGATTACCCCATACATAACCATCCGGAATATGAGTTAAATTTGATTGCCGGAATGTCAGGAACGCGAATTGTTGGTGATTCTACCGAACGATATAATGACTTTGATCTGGTTTTATTGGGGCCTTATCTTTATCATAAATGGGATGGAGATCAACATTTACAAGATAGCGGGCAACCCTACCGGGTGATTACCTTACAATTTTCTATGGATTTGTTCAGTGGTCAGCTTTTTCAAAAAGAAAGATTTATTAAAATAAGAAACCTGCTAACGGAATCTAGTAGAGGGATAAAATTTAAAGGGAAAACTATTGAATCAGCCATGCGGATCATTTTTAAATTAGCAGAAGATAAAGGGTTCTCGAATGTGATTGAATTCTTTCAGCTATTGGACTTGTTGTCGGTGTCTAGTGAAACATCTTTTTTAGCTAGTGAAGGCTTTTCTCCTCAGACACAACGTTCTCATAGTACCCGTATTCGAATCGCCTATGGTTATATCTTAAATCACTTCACGGATCCAAATTTGAAAATTGGTGATGTTGCGAAAAAAGTGAGGATGAGTGAATCCGCATTTAGTCACTTTTTTAAAAAATATGCCTTTCGAAATTTCACTCAATTTTTAATTGATGTTCGTATCGGTCATGCCTGTAAATTATTGTTAGATACGGAGGATACGGTGAGTCAGATTTGCGCAAAATCGGGATTTAATAATATTGCTAATTTTAATCGCTTATTCAAAAAATACCGTTTATGTACCCCGGTTAATTATCGTAAACGTTACCTGGAAAATAATAATTTTGATTGGTCCAGCCAAGCAACGCCCTGGCAGTTTCTCCCTGCAAATTCACAGATTGACGAGAGTATTAAGCCCAGCGCTTATTCTACCAGAGTCATCCATTATTAAAGGATTTCATTTTTCGATTAACCTTAGGCTGGAATAATGTAGTGAACACCAACATGTTACAGTTCCAATAGCTGCCTACCTCGTATTGACTTTCTAAAAAAAAATCTGTATTTTAAAAGGTACATTTCATGTCTAACTCACCTGTATAGACACAAAATTCTACTTCTCGGGTTTTTACGTATTAACACTTATACCTTTCTAATCCCTTAAAACACTTACGATGACCAGCGTAAATCACCTACCCCTGCCCGCTAGTATGCATTTCTTCTTTAAACCATTGAGATTTTTTGTTTTCCTCTTTTTTGTAACTGCAATGTTATTTCCGTATAGTACCGCAGATGCCTGTATGGGGACGCCGGTTCCACCTTGTGGCCGCTCTGTTTTTCTCGCTAAATTTACACCCGGCGTGGTAGTCTTCCCAGCGGGTGGAGGAGCTATAAACGTTCCCATCGGCGTATTACCTTTTGCCAATTGGAATACTCAGGGCTTGCCCAATGCTCCCATTTGTCCGCAGCCAACAGCTGCTACACTGACCCTTACCTTAACTTGCTTTCCTTCCGGAGTAGTGATCGGCCCCCAAGCTTTTGCCGTACCGGTTC
>CBDUIU010000068.1:0-10972 GCA_965367335.1 uncultured Saprospiraceae bacterium | reverse complement strand
ATTCCCGGTTGCTAAGGCAGGAGCAATTTTCCAAGTCAATAAATAGAGAGGAAGGTTCCAAGGGGAAATACAGCCTACCACACCAATGGGATGCCGTAAAGTATAATTGATCGCCGTTCTATGCATGGGGTGAGCCTCAGATGAAAAATGTAACAAGGCAGTTGCAAAAAAACGAATATTTTGGTGTGCCCGGGGAATGTCCACACTTCGGGCCATAGATAAGGGTTTGCCGGTATCAATGCTTTCTGCCAAAGCAAATGCTTCGAGATTCTGTTCAATAATATCAGCTAAACGTAATAAAATTCGAAAACGCCGTTGCTTATCCATTCCAGACCACTCAGGAAAAGCTTGCTCTGCGGCTGCTACTGCCTGCTGAACATCTCCAGCATCGGAATCGGGAATATGAGAATAAACTTTGCCTGTGGACGGTTGGAAGTTGTCAATATATTGACTTGAATCTGGTGGGTAAAGTTTACCGTTAATGTAGTTTTTAAGAAAAGCATCCGGAGACATGTGATCGTACTTTAATTATAAATTATACTTAAAGGTGCAGCACTCAAAGTACGGCACAAGTATCACATTTCCAACCAAAAGCCAGGGTAACTGTCCTAAGATTTAAAACTGTCCAACATCCAGACGATAAACAACCTCAAGAACCGTCTGACCAACTGCTCTCAAAGTACGTTTATCAATGATCGATAAATCATCGTGTAAGGTATGCCAGTAATGGCCAAACCCGGTTTTAGATTCGATTGGCCGATTAATAATATCAATCGTAGGGATTCCTGCAATTTCATTAATAAACAGGTGATCGTCAATGAGTTCCCGCGTTTTGATATCAACAAAATAATTTCCGTAACCTCGATTTTTAGCTATCTTCCACACTTTATCCATAATCGTTGGTGCATAAGTCATGGATGTTCCTTCTTTAGTAAAACGAGCGTTTTCCGCACCAACCATATCGAGTAGAATTCCGAATTTAGCTTTATAACCTACTTGATGGGGACTGGCCGCCCAATACTGAGATCCCAAGCACCAAGACTCCGCAGTGCCATCCTCTCCACCTTTTCCATAATCTTCAGCGTCGAATAAGATCAGATCAACTCCAATATCCACGGGTTGCGCATTCAATTGCCGTGCAATTTCAATTAATACTGCAACTCCACTTGCTCCATCATCAGCTCCCAAAACGGCCTTTTTTTGATCTTCTACCTTAGATTCCTGATCCGCAAATGGACGAGTGTCCCAATGGGCTGCCAAAAGGATTCTCTTCTTCGCTTCTGGTTGGTAAGCTGCAATAATGTTGGTTCCATGTAAGACGGTTCCGGTATAGGCGGTAGCTTTGAACTCCTGTTGAATTACCTTGGCACCAAGCTGTTCAAATTTCTTAACAAACCAAGCTTTAGCAGCTTGATGAGTTTTAGTGTTTGGTACTCTGGGGCCAAAAGCAACTTGTTTTTCAAGATAAGACAAAGAGCTATCCCGATCAAAACGAGGTACCTTAACCTGTGGCACGACCGTAGAAGAGGTAGCACTTTCAGAAGATGACTTTTCGTCATTACAAGCCAGTAAGAAAAGACCTGCCAGCAAGAGCAGGCAGGTTAGTTTTTTCAACATCTCATTCAGTTTATCCATTCTGAAACATGACTTAAGGTTGTTTAAGTCTTACTCCAGGTTGTTCCTTCCTTTCCATCTTTCAATTGTAAATTAAGAGCTTGTAGGGTGTCCCGGATTTTATCGGAAGTTGCCCAGTCTTTATTCACACGTGCACTTTGGCGAATATCTATGATCAACTGCATCACGCCATCCATTAGTTCATCTCCTTCCCCGCCGATAGCATCCTCTTTGAGGCCAAAAACATCAAAAATGAAAGTTTGAAAATGAGATTTCAACTGAGCCAAAGTCTCCTCGCTAATATCAGAAAAGGAAAGTTGCCCACCCTTTAAACCATTGATTTTAGGGACCAACTCGAAAAGACGAGCTAAAGCCTTAGGCGTATTAAAGTCATCATCCATTTCTGCATAAGTAGCTTCCATCAAATCTTGTACTTCTTGATCAAGAGGAGAAGGTTGCCCATTCCCCGGGTGATGCATAGCCTGTAACACTTTATGAGCATCCATTAAACGGCGATACCCTTTCTCAGCAGCTAATAGTGCATCATCAGTTAAATCTAAGGTGCTCCGATAATGGCATTGCAGCATAAAGAACCGAATAACCATAGGGCTGTAAGCCTTAGACATGTGGTCACTTTCTCCTGTGAATAACTGAACAGGAGTAATCGTGTTTCCATCACTTTTGGACATCTTTCTACCATTCATCAGCAGCATATTAGTATGTAACCAATAGCGAGCAGGAGCACATTTACAAGCTCCCATGTTTTGGGCGATCTCATTTTCATGATGAGGGAATTTTAAGTCATTTCCACCGCCATGGATATCAAAAGTTTTTCCCAGGTACTTTGTACTCATCGCCGAGCATTCCAGATGCCAACCCGGAAAGCCAACAGACCAAGGTGAGTTCCATCTCATAATATGCTCCGGGTCAGCCTTCATCCAGATAGCAAAGTCAGCGGGATGATTCTTTTCGCTTTGTTTTTTCAGATCTCGAGATTCGCTTACTAGCTCATCCACGACCCTTCCTGAAAGCTCTCCGTAAGATCCGTTCTCTTGATCAAATTTAACGGTATCAAAATAAACAGACCCATTCTTTTCATATGCATACCCATTGTCAATAATAGCTTGCACCATTTCAATCTGCTCAATAATATGTCCGGTTGCACGAGGTTCAATGCTTGGGCGAATATTGTTAAATATCTCCATCATTTCTTGAAATCCGTTCGCATATTTTTGAGCGACTTCCATTGGCTCTAATTGTTCCAGGCGGGCACCTTTTGACATACGATCTTCCCCGTCATCCAACAAATGACCTACGTCTGTAATGTTTCGAACGTAACGTACCTTGTATCCCAAATTCAGCAGGTATCGATATATCACGTCAAAACTTGTAAATGTCCGACAATTTCCCAGGTGAACATCACTATAAACAGTAGGCCCACAAACGTACATTCCGATATAACCTTCAGAAAGAGGTTGGAAGATTTCTTTTTGTCGACTTAGACTATTGTAAACTTTTAGCTCTCTTTTCATGCGGCAAAAATCGGTTTTTCTGTGCTTATTATCAAATCTCAGGTAGAAACCTGCAATTATTCGCGAAGATATATAAACGGAAAATAGTTTGAAAGGTTGTTAGGTATGCTAACGCTGATATTTTACTCTTCCTGAGCATTTGCTTGTTTCTTGGGTGAAATATCCCAACGCAAGCGACTAACGATAGGGTAATGATCAGAATAAGGAGCACGCGGAATCCAGTAATCCAAAAACCTTAATTGTTCCTGTGCTAAAATATAATCAATTCGCAAAGCTGGAATGGCTCCAGCATAAGTCGTCGCAAATCCATAGCCTTTTTTACAAAACCCATCATTAAACCCTTGAGAAAGCTGACGGTAGGTATAGGATAAAGGAGTATCATTAAAGTCTCCAGCCAGTATAACCGGATAAGGGCAATTTTGGATATGCTCTTGTACCAATTTTGCTTGATGAACTCGAGTTTTTGAAGCACCTTTTATATTGCCAAAAATATGATAAATATTCCGGTAAGTAGATTTTTCCTGGAAATCTGCTTCCTGAATAAGTTTATCTGTGGAGGAGCTGATTCGATTGGATTGCAAATGGACGTTATAAACGCGAAGTCGTTCTCCATGAACATCCAAATCAACCCATATACAACCATTTGTACGAGCATTTTCAAATTGAATAGCTCCTTTATCTAATATTCGATAGGTAGAAAAAATACCAGTGCCTCTTTCGTAGAGATAGTAGCTGTAAGGCAAGTTAAGATCCTGGATCGCTTGTTCCGGAAGTGGCTGATTCATTTCTTGAAGGCAGAGGATTTGTGGGGCTATACTGCGCTCTAAAAAACGATTGAAAATAAGGTTGTTTTGCTTTTGCATTTTAGTATCCTTACTTTCCAGAAATTTACCTTGGGCCATATTATAACTAGCCAGTATAAAACTTTCTTCCTCTGCAAATGATTTTATTGGTCGAAAACCTAAAAAAGTATTGATATGATGAATCCCCAGGACAATAAAGGCTAGTGAAAGGAAAATCCATTTACTCCGAAACACTAAATTTCCAATAACAAAAATGACATTGAATAACAACAGCCACGGAAAGAGCATTCCGAAAAAGGTAAGCGGCCAAAAACTTTCAGGACTTATATACGGCGCAAGATAAGCACCAACGGTAGCAATGACAACGACAATGTTAAGACAACGAAGAATAAGCGTAAGGCGACGCATTGAATGTTTATTTTTACAGGAACCACCCTGATGAGGTCATTATTTTTTGCTGGCATTGAATAAAAACTCTTTTTCTTCTGCCGACAAACTATCGTATCCTTTATCTTTAATTTTATCCAGAATTGCATCCAATTGTTCCTGATAAGAAGATCCTTTTGAGTCTGAGGATGCATTTCCACGACCTGAGTGCTGATCTTTTTTGTTTTTATTGGGGTTTTTATATGCTACTTTAAGGTTGGATTCCTTTCCAGTCAAGCCACTATAAGCATTGGAAAAGAACTTATGGAGAGCATCCAGCCATCGATTAATCGGTGCGGACATATCCATTCCATTTTGTAACTGATAGACAAAAAACCAGCCAAATACGGCACCTCCTAGATGTGCAAAATGTCCCCCGGTATTGATATCATCCGCAATTGCGATAATATCCAGGAACAACATCACAGCGACGATATATTTCAATTTAACATCTCCCAGAAAAATCAATCGAAAGATATAATTCGGAGCTAGTGTTGCAGCAGCAACCGCAATCGCCGTAACCGCACCGGATGCCCCTAACGCAAATCTACCTCCGACACCATATTGCATGAGATTAGCAGAAGCAATAAAAGCGATCCCACCTACCAAACCACCCAGTAGGTACAATGGTAAAATCCGATGGTTTCCGATCAGGTCACTAACGACTCGACCAAACCACCAAAGAAATAACATATTCCAGAGTATATGCCAAAACCCTTCATGCAAAAACATGCTGGTGAATAAGCCCCAAGGATGTGTAAGTAAAAACTGAAAATCAGAAGAAACGCAAAACCAGTGGAGCATGGTATCGAAAAAAGGAGCTGGCGCACCCCCATTCCCAATAAAAAGAAAAAATTTGATCAAGTTGACAACTATAAAAACAACAACATTGACAATAACCAATCGAGTGATCATATCGCCGTAACTATATTGTCTTTTCAGATCATTCCATATTGATGTCAACATGCTTTTTTAGTATTTTAATACGTCCAAAATTAAGGACTTCATTTCAATTTCTCAATTATCAACTTACATTCCGTGCATTTCCATCATTGACCTTTGCTATTCCAATATTGAATAAGTAAAAAGCCAAATAGTGCGCCTCCCACATGAGCAAAGTGAGCAACTCCGCTTTGAAAACCACCGAGTCCTGCGAAGAGTTCAATCGCTGCATAAATCATTACAAAATACTTGGCTTTCATCGGAATAGGAGGAATGAGCAACATAATTTTTTGATCTGGGAATTTAGTGCCAAAACCAGCTAAAAGACCAAATATAGCTCCCGAAGCCCCAACCATTGGGATATCAATATTGATGGGCATCCCAAAATAATTGATCTCTAAATATTTGACAAACATATAAAGTAATACCGCCCCAAAGCCCGTAAAAAAATAATAGAAGAGAAATTTTTTAGCCCCCCATAATGCTTCTAATGGAGGACCAAACATGAATAAGCCAAACATATTGAAGAATAAATGGCTAATGTCCCCATGCATAAACATATGGGTTACTAATTGAAATGGTTGGAAATACTCAGATGTAGGATAAAATAGTCCCAACCAATAACGATTCCATGCCGTAACTTCTCCATATGAGGTAAATGTTGCATCCCCCATTATTATTAAAGTAGCAAAATACATGATCACATTAATGATCAATAAATGCTTAACAACTTCCGTAATTCTCATCATGCTGTGATAGTTTTACCAAAAAGTACAACAACTCAAACGAGTTCAGGTTCTACAATCGACGTTTACCGGCTTATTGTGGACTAAATTAAGAGATGGCTTTTATAACGTTAACTTCAATCTTGAATTTCTCATATTACCTACCTTTCCTACCCTTGCACATATACCACATATTTATCTTCAAATAAATCTTCGGAAAAAAAATCACTTATCGGATGTAATTCCTGATAACTTCCTCTTGGCATTTCTCTGATTTCTTCCTTCAGATTCCCTCCTTTTAAAGCTAAAATTCCATTTGGTATGGAGTGCTGATGTTTCGTTTTTAATAATGGAAAAGACCAAGCTGCAAGCTTAGCTAATGGCGCCACAGCACGAGTAACGACAAAATCGTATTTTCTTCCTTTCATTTCTTCTGCACGTTTATGAAATGCTTGAACATTTTTCAACCCTATTGCAGCCGCTACTTCATTTACCACTTTTATTTTCTTCCCCGTTCCATCAATTGGATTAAAGTATACTTCCGGGTAAAAAATAGCCAAAGGGATTGCAGGAAATCCACCACCAGTTCCCAGGTCAAGGATTTTAGCTCCGGGAGTAAATTGAACAACTTTAATAATCGCAAGCGAATGCAACACATGGCGTATGAATAAATTATCAATATCCTTTCGGGAAATTACATTTATCTTTTCATTCCATTCTTTGTACAAAGGACTCAATTGAGAAAATTGTTCCTGTTGTTTATTGCTCAATTCAGGAAAATAGTGTAACAATCTATCAATGGACATATTAAACTAATATATTTTACTTATTTTACTCGGTGAGTTGGTAAATTCCCCTTAAGTTTCTACCCCGGCCATTATAGTCCAGCCCATATCCAATAACAAAAGCATTAGGTATTTCAAAGCCTACATAGTCCAAAGGAATTGTGAATTCTGCGGCATCTGGTTTTACGAGCAAAGCAACAATACGGATAGAAGCAGGGTCTTGTTCTTGTAATTGTTGGAGAAAATGATGGAGGGTACGGCCACTGTCTACAATATCTTCTAGTATAATAATATCCCGGTCTTTGATATTTTCTGTCAGACCAATTAGTGTTTGCATTTTCCCGGAAGAACTGATTCCTTCGTAAGAGGAAATTTTAATGAACGAAACCTCACAGGTTAAATCACTAGCTCGAACCAGATCTGCTGCAAAAACAAATGAACCATTTAAAACATTGATGAACAGCGGGCATTTCCCGCGGTAGTCTTCAGCCAACTGCTTGCCAATCGCTATAACCTTATTTCGAATTTCGGTTTCAGAAATAAAAGGCTTAAAATATAGATCGTGAACTTGTACCATATCGGTGGAGGTTGGCATTGTTTCTTTTTTCATCATAAACCATATTTATCAATTAAATAGACTAAGGCTGTCATGGAAGCTGATCCTAATTCCAATTCGCGTTTATTTACTTTGTCAAAAGTATCTGTTGAGCTATGGTGATAATCAAAATATCGCTGAGGATCAGGACGAAAACCAATCAACAAACCTTTCTGACTTTTTAATGGATTAATATCAGCACCTGCACCTCCCTTCTCTAGCCACAGGCCGTAAGGTTCCAACAAAGGTAACCATTCAATCAGGCTTTTAAATTGTTTCGTGAAAGTTTCTTCTACTCCAGTACAACTAAATCCCCTGGGTGTGAATCCTCCTGCATCGGATTCAATCGCCGCTAAATGAAATTCCCCCACTTTATTAGATATAGAGGCATATGTTAATCCGCCTGCCAGACCATTTTCTTCATTCATAAACAATACACATCGGAGTGTTCGTTTGGGGCGATATTTCATTGCCTGTAAAGTTGCTAAAACATCCATAGCTTGAACACAACCAGAACCATCATCATGGGCCCCCTGGCCAACATCCCAAGAGTCTAAATGACCTCCAACTAAAATAATTTCATTTGGCTTTTCACTGCCACGGATTTCGCCAATTACATTAAAGGATGGTTTATCTTCGTATTTTTTGCAAGAAGTGTGAATGTAGATAGATACCGGATGTTGTTGAATACACTGGCTCAACAGGTTAGCATCCATCGTACTGATTCCTAATGCCGGTATAGGCTCTTGGCCATTTGGAAAAATGGTGGTCCCGGTATGAGGAACTTGATCCAGGCTTGTAGTCATAGAGCGAACAAGAACAGCCACTGCTCCGTGGCGAGCTGCCCGGGAAGGACCATACCCTCTTTGGTCAACTGCTCCTCCATATGCATTAAAAGTGCGAATTTGGGTAGGGTCCATCGGGCGATTAAAAAAGACAATTTTGCCCTTAACCTTATTTTTCCCAAGGGTCTCTAGTTCCTCCAGGGATTTTACTTCAATGACTTCCCCGGTTAGACCCTCAGGAGGTGTTGCACCGGAGTTTCCTAAAGCTAAAGCGTGTAAATTCTGAGTGCCAATAGACGGTGCGTTAATAATCCGAACAACTTCTGCTGTTCCCCTTTCCCAATGAGGCACTTGACAAGGCTGTAACCAAACAGAATCCAGCCCTAATGTTGTTAATTGCTGGCGGGTAAATTCAACAGCCGCCGCAGCATTAGGAGAACCACTGAGGCGGGCACCTACTTTATTACAAAGGTAGTCCAACCAGGAATAAGCTTTTCCCTGCGTAAGCGCATGGTCGTATATGGATCGAATATAGAATGCATCTGTGTCGCTATCAGGTTGAGCAATTGATTGGTATGAGGGAATTAAAGTACTAACAAGAACAAATAGGATGATTCGATACATAAAGGATTAATGAAAGTTCAAATTAATAGATACAAAAGAGTAATATTTATAACACACTTCATTACTTTCTTAAAAGGAAAGGTTGAAAAATATCATTTTTTAAAACAGATTATAATTTGGATTGCCGCTTGTTCGCAATGTATTATTTTGCAAATTAATATTTAGTAAACTAATATTCTGTTTGGATTTTTATAGTATTGATTATCAGTCAGTTACGGGTTAAAAAAATCAATTTTCTTTTGACCTTATCGGCGAATACATTAAATTTGTGGTATAATTGTAAAATATACACCAAGTCGCTGGTGTAAATAATAGTATCGCAGATTATCATATCTAAGAATATAATTTGGTTTTATTTGGTTAGGGCTGAGGCAGTGCAAATGTACTGCCTCTTTTTTTTATCTCCACCTTTCTATGAATCCTCAATACCTTGATTGGAAAAAAAGTTAAGCTAATCCTAAATTTTAACATTTGTTCTTGTGTCTTTTTCAAAAAACAACGTCTAAATCCGTAGAGTCTGCCCTTCACAACGGAAAACTCAAAAAAATTAGACTTTAAAAGCCCTTATTCACAAAGGAGAATAATGGATACAAGGCTATCTGCTAATAGTTGAAAAGGATTACTTATTTTTGCACACGAAAAATTTGCATTTACCTTTTCAATTGACAAACCCTTTTGGAAAACCACGGAAATAAAATTACTGATAGTGAACTGGTTCGTCTGTATTTGAAGACACAGAAACAGGACTATTTCAATTTGCTATACCGCCGTTACTCCGGTAAAATCTATAGTAAATGTATCAGTTTATTGAAAGACGAGGGCTTGGCCCAAGATGCAGCCCAGGAAGTAATGGTGAAAATTTTCCTTAACCTCTCACGGTTTAGTGGCAAATCTCAATTTTCAACATGGGTTTACTCTGTAACATATAATTATTGTATTGATTATATCCGTCGAAAAAAGAAAGAAAAGAATATTTTTTCTGACGAAATGGAGCGAGCACCAGACCTTGTCGAAGATGTTCCTGATCAAGAGCTTTTGGAAATGGAAGTCTCCAGATTAAAAAAAGTTCTTGCTATTATCCCGACGGGTGATAAAGCAGTCTTATTGATGAAATATCAAGACGAAATGTCAATTCGTGATATTTCAGAAATATTAGACAAATCAGAAAGTGCAATAAAAATGAAACTGAAAAGAGCCAAACAGAAAGCACTTACTGTGTACAAAGAATTATTTCCACATGATTAAAATTTACTATCATGACACCAGAAAGAAATAGCTTTAAGCTACTCGCAGCAGAGGATGCGAAGCGCTACCCAAAAGCGCCTCAACGAGTTGAGAAACAAATTAATGGTACCATGGGATTCGTTAGAATGATCAGTAATGTAATAGAATTATACTTACCTAGGATCTTTGACGTAATGATAACTATGGTTGGGGGGGAACAGCCTAAAAGTCAATCTGGAAGAAGAGATCCTGCAGGTCGTCAAGGCCATTCCCCACGTAACTAAAATTGAATGTTTTTTTGCTCTCGCATAGTTATGTCATGACTATGTGTGTTTTCCTTTTTCCAAACTCTATTTCCTTCTCCCCAATCTACTAAAAGCAATCTAACAATGGAATCAACCTTGGAGATTTTACAAAATATATCACAAAACTTATTAGACGTTCTACCCAATATTCTCAAGGCTATTTTAGTCTTGTTTATAGGATGGATCATAGCGAGAATCGTCGCGGGTATTGTTCGCAAGGTGCTATCAAAAGTTGGTATAGATCGACTAGCCGAAAAGCTAAATGACATTGAGATCATTAGTAAATCTAATTTTGAAGTAGTCCCAAGTGCATTCCTGTCTAAATTGCTCTACTATATTCTACTACTGATTTTCATGATGGCAGCTTCCGAAGTTTTAGGAATGGCAGAAGTCTCAAAAATGGTCAGTAATATTGTTAACTATTTACCTCGTCTTATTTCAGCAGGGATCGTTATGGTATTTGGTTTACTGTTGGCAGACTTTATAAAAAACCTGGTTGCAACTACCTGTAAGTCCCTAGGTATTCCTTCTGCAAGTATTATTGCCAGCTTCGTTTTTTGGTTTGTTTTCCTAATAGCCATTGTGAGTGCCTTATCGCAAGCGGGAATTGAT
>CBDUIU010000067.1:0-10973 GCA_965367335.1 uncultured Saprospiraceae bacterium | reverse complement strand
CAAGACGGGGCCGGGCGAGTACGCCGAGGGCGACCGTTTCCTGGGCATTCGCGTAAATCGTAAATGTTGCCTTCGGTGCTTCTTTGGGAGAATACCAGCGTCGTTTCTTTCCCCAGCTAGTACGTGCTTTTAATTTTTTTGGAGCAAAAACGTGGAACGATTTAGCCAACAGCTCCTTCTTCATTTCCTGAACAGGCTGAATATCCCCCAGGTAGAAAGAACGGCCATGAGTTGCGACAATCAGATCTTTTTCACGCGGATGGACGACCAGGTCATGTACTGCAACGGCCGGTAAACCACCTTGCAAGGCCATAAAGCTTTCACCACGGTCCAGGGAAACATACAAACCATGGTCTGTACCTACATAGAGTAAATCTTCATTCTCCGCATCCTCTTTGATTACATTTACCGGCTCGGCGGGAAGGTCAGCGCCAATTGTTTTCCAGTTTTTTCCGTAATTATCTGATACATAAATGTAGCTGGAAAAATCATCCCAGCGGTACCCATTCAAACTCAGGTAAACCCGGCCTTCCTGGTGAGCAGAGGCTTGTACTTTCGTCACCCACATTCGTTCGGGAAGTCCATGGGTAATTTTCTCCCAGCTGTTACCCCCGTCTTTAGAAACATGCACCAAGCCATCATCGGAGCCCACATACAGCAAGCCAAATTTCATAGGTGATTCATGGATGGCGGATAGCGTAGAATAAGTTACATCGCCTTTGATGCCACCTGTCGTAAGGTCCTCCGAGATCGCCTGAAATGTTTTCCCGTGATCCAGGGAACGGTGTAATTTATTAGAGCCCAGATACAGAATGTCCTGATTGTGAACAGAGAGTTGGATGGGACTTTGCCAATTCCATCGCAATGGTCTTTCGCCTAGATTATGTTTGGGTTGGATGGATTTTCGGTCTCCGGTTTTTCTATTGATGCGAAAATAATTACCAAACTGATAACCTGTGTACACCTTGTTATTATCCCGGGTATCAATGGCGATTTGCATACCATCACCGCCGAGCAAGAAGTCATAAGGATAGTCTCCGTCTGCGGTCCACTTGCGACTGGCTTTATAGGTACTTGGACCATACCATACGCCATTATCCTGCAAACCACCGTAAATATTATAGGGCTCCTTCATATCAACGGCTACCGCGTAAAATTGTCCCAGGGCGGGGCTATTACATTTGATCCAATGCTCCCCATCATCGTAAGAGATATTGATTCCTCCATCATTGCCAAGGATCAAATGGCCTGGGCGATTGGGGTTAACCCACAATGCATGATGATCCACATGTACATTATCTCCATTTATGGACACCCAGTTTTTGCCTCCATCATCAGATCGCAATACCGGCACCCCCATGGTATACAGTTTATTGGGATTATCCTTTGCGACACGGATTTGACCAAAATAATAGCCATAAGAGTTGAATACGGACTCCAGGTAATCCTTATGCGTCTTTTTCCATTTTTTCCCACCATCATCCGAACGATAAACTTCAGCTCCCACCACCTGCGTATCAAATAGCAGACTATTCGCATCCTCCAGGTAGGCTACTAAATCATTGGGTTGGATCTTACCGTTTTCTACCATTTCACTCACTGTCGTTGCCGTATATTTTTTGGGAAACTTATTGGCTTTGAGAAATTCAGTTAGTTTTTCCTCCTCTAGCTTCGCAAAGTCCGCCGCAGACATGGTCCGCAATTCCTCTTTTGTCAGCTTATCTTTATCTTCTTCTTTTTTCTCTTTAGGGCGTCGATCATAATTATCAATGACGGCAAAGATTGCGGGCTTATCTCCGTCATAGGTCATGGCTAGTCCAATACGACCTGCACCCGTCCCGACCGGAAATCCACTTTTTTCAGTGGTCACTTTTTTCCAACTGTCCCCTCCGTCTGTACTTTTATAAATTCCGGTACCCTCACCTGACTCAACGAAGTTCCAGGCGCGGCGTTCCCGGTGCCAGGTAGCGGTATATAAGGTGTTGGGATCTTTGGGATCAATGATCAAATCTATTGCCCCGGCATTTTCATTAACAAACAAGGTTTGATTCCAGGTTTTTCCGCCATCAATTGATTTGTAAATCCCGCGTTCCAGATTGGGAGAATAAAGATGCCCCAGGACGGCCACCCATATAATATCCGGATTGGTTGGATGTAAGATGATCCGACCAATATGATGACTCTCCGGTAAACCACTTTGCACCCAGCTTTTTCCACCATCCGTACTTTTGTACATGCCGATACCAGAGTAAGAGGAACGGCTGGAATTATTTTCACCGGTACCTACCCAAATAACATTGTTCTTCCAATCAACCGCAATATCACCAATAGTCATTACCATTTCCTGATCAAATATGGGAGAAAAAGAAGTTCCATTGTTCTCAGTTTTCCAAAGTCCTCCGGAAGCATATCCTACATAAAAGATAGTAGGGTCTTCGGGGTGCACGTCAATATCTGCTACTCTACCACTAAAAACAGTCGGCCCCACGGATCGAAAAGGTAAATCTTTTACCAGTGACTTATCTATTAAGGCTTTGCGTTTTTTGAACCCTTCCAAACGTTCAGCTGCCGGAGTAGCTGGTGGTTGTTCGAGTTGAGCAAAGAGGTTTAGGGAAAAAAGTAAGGTAATGAAGAGTAAATTTAATCTCATGGTTAAGTATTATAATAAATCTGAAGGGTTACGTGCTTGGAATGTATAGCAAACGTTTATTAGAGAATAGCCTTAAACTGCTTTTATTTATGAAAACCTATTTGAGTAGCTCTATTTCTACCCTCCCAGCTCTAACAATCCTTCGGGTAATTCTACTATCACTTTCTGATTTTCCTGATCAATCTTTTTTATCAAGTGTTCATTCAAAGGAATAAACACTTCATTACCTTTATGGATCACCAGTGCCATTTCTTGCTGAGGAAACTCCAACACCTGTTCGATCCTTCCCACGAGCAAGGTTTGATCATAGATGGTGAACCCATTGAGAAACCCATATTCCAGGGTCTCTACTTCCATTTCCCGATCCACATCCGGTAACAGGTCTGATTCGCGCAAAGAAAGCGCTTTACCACCGATAGCTTGCGCATCCTCTGGGCTATCCACCTCTTCTAACTTAACAACAGGTGTTTTGGCAATTCTAATATTTTCAACAAAATAAGGTACTGGAGCACCACCCATATCGACAAATAATACCTGAGCCTGGAGGAAGTCCTCCCAATAGCGCTCCTCTACGTGCAAACGTAATTCTCCTTTTACGCCAACGGGTTTGCGGGTATAACCAATAGGTACGTAGCTTTCCATGCCGGAAAGATAATAAATTTGCTTATTTTGTGGGTAGAAAATCAAATACGTCTTTGTACGCACTCATATATTTATCATGATCCAAATTAACTATAAGAAAATCTTCTTTGCTTTCTTATCTTTTGTTTGTGCTTTTACCTTTTCCACCTGTTCCTACACCACCTTCTCAGGTACCCTGCTTAAAAAGCCCTGGTCTAAATCTACCCAAAGTTATTGTGCCCAGGGTTCGGACTATTATATATTGAAAAACGGAGAGCAGGAATATGTTGTCAAATTCAAAACTGAAAAAACCCTGGATGAACTCAACGAACAGCTCGTCATTATTGAAGGAGAGCTGGAAGAGATCCGGATTGAGCCCCCAGCTACGGATATCCCATCTCAAGTACCAGACATGGGACCAGCAGGAGCCGCTTTCACCTGTACCGTTCTAAAAGCGAAGAGAATAAAGAAATCCTCGAAATAGCATATTTATTTTTATATCCACCCGGGATCCAGTCACATACTTTTTACAAAAACATTTACATTTAGTTCATATTAATAAATTATATTCAATTTATTCTGTCACACATCAGTACATAGCTGACAAAACAGCACTATTCCTCTACCCCAAACCAGTTAGTTAAAACATCGTGACAAATAATTTCCCTACCCTATTTGGTATATTTTAAAAGAATAATCCCCAAATCACTTGACAAGCGTTGTTCTCCGGCCTATATTTGTGACAGAATTACGGACATAACCACTCCGACCTACTTACCTCCCTCTCCGATAACCTTCGGAATCGCTCCCAACCATCTCCTCCAACTTTCTCCCCACTCTTACTTACGACGAATCTTACTTACAATACACTTTTTCCTCCCGGCAAAAACTATCAACAACACCGCTTTAACAAGCAACTTACAATTTTTAACCAAGCGTCTTTCGCGTCTAACCAACGCAACAACTAAGGGACAAATTAAAACTTACACGCTTATGAACCGAGTGATTCTACTCTGCTCAGTCTTGTTGATGGTATTTGGAACAACACTAACTCAAGCGCAATCACCAACTCGTTGCGCTAGCCACCAACACACACAAAGACTTCATCAGGATCACGACTGGCACACTGCAGCTGAGGGACGATCGAACAAATTAACAACACTTTTACAACAGGCATCTACCCGCTCCACTTGTTCTCAAACACTATACATTCCAGTCGCTATCCACTTCCAGGGCGTCGATGAGGCGAACCGCCCCTGCCTGGAACGGATGGCACAGGAACAAATTGAACAACTGAACGCCGACTATAACGGTAGCAGTGCAAAAGAAGAAGACTGGGAGGACATCTCAGCAGTTTACTTCCCTAAAACTACACTGGGCGAATCTTGTATACAATTTCAACTGGCTTCAAAGAATCATCCGGAGGGCTATCAACTGGCAGATGGCCAAACCGCGATCACGATCAATCAAACTTCCGGCGACTTTGCAGCTGATTGGACCGGATACCTCAACATCTTCGTGCGTAATATATCGGACTTGGGCTATGCTCCGGAAATGGGCGCAGGAAATGGCGACGGTGTTACCATCAGCTTCAAAGCCTTCGGCACGGGCCGCTCCTGCGGTCAGATTGCAGCTAAAGCACCTTATGACAATGGACGCACACTCACCCACGAAATCGGCCACTACTTTTCCCTTAAGCACATCTGGGGAACAGGTGGTTGTAACTCAGACGACGAAGTGAACGATACACCGAAAGCGGCCGGTAGTTCCTTCGGATGTCCTACACCGGGCAGAACATCCTGCGAAGACTATGCACTCTACATGAATTTTATGGACTACACGAATGATGCTTGTATGTATATGTTCACAATCGGGCAAACCAATCGCATGCAGGCTTACGTCAACGCCAATCTACAACACCTGTTGGACAAGGCAATCTCCACCCTGGATGATGCCGCCAACATTTTACTCGCAGCCGACGACTGTGCAGCACCCACTCAACTCAATGCTTACCAACAAGAAGACAACATTATTTTAAGCTGGAAAACTGACAACACTACTGAATTTGAAATCCAATACCAACTTATGGGCTCAACGGATTGGACCAAGGTCTCTACCCAAACTACTGTTTACACCCTTCAAAATCTTTCTCAGGAAGGTTTTTACCAATGGCGCGTTCGTAGTGCCTGCCAGGATGATCACACAGACTGGAGCTACGAAGCCTTTGAATACACCCCACTCACTAGAGCATCAGCTAACCAGGGTCAAAACCTGAGTGAACTGACATCACCCCTGGAGGTCAGCACCTTCCCGAACCCTACGATCGAGTACGTAACCGTTAGCACACACATCGGTGCTACCTTAGCGGAATACGACGTTATCATCATGATTCACGATCTGTATGGAAAGCGCCTTCAATTTTTCAACGAAGCTGGCAGCGGCAAAGCGGGTGACTACAAAAAACGTTTGGACCTCACCCAATTGCCCGCCGGTCAGTACAGTATCTTTGTGTGCATTGGGCCGCAAAGACTAACAAAAAAAGTAATAAAGCAATAAAACATTTTACGACGCGAACTGGATAGAACAAAAAACAGAACAATTACAATCTCATGGAATTACATTAATAAAGCAAATCGTCTTTAGACATCCAAAAGGCCGGCAAATTGCCGGCCTTTTTTTATTAGATTTGTTCTCGCCCCTCTCAATCGGCTACAATGAGCAAATTTTATCCTGTATTACGTTAAATTTGTTCGCCGTTCCCGATGGCTATCGAGGATTGGCTATGCCTGCAAAATTTGCCTTGTCCAGAATAAAATTTTTCTCATTTCGCTCGATAGGCTAGGCCAGAACAAGTCTATTAGCGTTAGTATCTTATCTTTGGGAAATTTATCTTAATGATTATTCCAAATACCCCTTTCCTTATGTTACGCTATATCCTGCTTTTTTCTATCCTACTTCTGAACTCCTCTGTTTTTAGCCAAAAAACGGTCATTACTAATATCAACCTGGTGGACACCGAAAACCTTACCTTGCTAAAAAACAAAACGGTCTGGCTTAACGGCGAACAGATCGAATCCATAGATGATCAAGCGCCAAAAGAGGTAGCACCGGATGTCACTGAAATTAATGGTGAAGGTAAATACCTTAGCCCGGGTTTAGTGGATGCTCATATCCATTTGTTTCAATCCGGAGGGCTCTATACCCGGCCGGATGTAATTGATCTGAGAAAAATCAAATCCCATGAAGAGGAACAAGCCTGGCTTCGGGAAAATTCGGAAGACCTGCTTCGTAGATACCTAAGCTGTGGTATTACCACCACGATTGATGTTGGTGGTCCTTTAGTGAACTATAGTATCCGCGATAAACAAAATAAAAACCTTAACAGTGCTTCCGTTTATCTGACCGGTCCGTTAATATCCACTTACCAACCGGAAGCATTTAAAATAGAAGATCCACCGATTGTCAAGGTTACTTCACCGGAGGAAGCGGTGGCTTTGGTTCAAAAACAGCTACCCTATCAGCCGGACTTTATCAAGATCTGGTATATCGTCTTGCCGGGTAGTTCAGCCAAAGCTAATTATGACATTGTGAAAGCATCGATTGACGAAAGTCATCAGCATGGCTTACGGGTCATGGTACACGCTACGCAACTGACAACTGCTCGTTTGGCAGTAGAAGCAGGAGCGGATGTATTGGTACATAGTGTGGATGACCACGAGATAGATCAGGAGTTTATAGATTTATTGAAAAAGCAAAAAACCGTTTATTGTCCCACATTGATCGTACATAAAAAATACAATGAAGTATTTGCCCAATCTCCTCAATTGACCCCGGAGGATTTTTCCATTGCCAATCCATTTGTAGTCGGTAGCCTTTTTGATCTAAAACATATGACCGGTGCTGAAGAAAAACTGGCAACCCAATATAAAGCTTACAGTGAAAAACAAAAAGAGCAATCAGCCAAGAGGATAAACACCATGAACAGCAACCTGAAAAAACTGTGGGAAGCCGGGGTTATCATTGCAACCAGCACAGATGCCGGAAATATTGGTACTCATCATGCCTCCTCTTTTTATGAAGAAATAGCAGCAATGCAAACAGCGGGGCTATCTCCGGCTGCCATTTTGCAAGCCAGTACCCTTAACGGCGCAAAGGTTTTGAATAAAACCAAGGAATTCGGACAAATCAAACCTGGTTTATTAGCCAACTTATTGGTTCTTAAAAACAATCCACTTACAAGTATCCAGCACCTAAACAAACCAGAGCTAGTCATTCATCGTGGCCATCTCATTCAACCGGACACGCTACTCTCTGGCAGCCCAGCCGAACTTGCGCAACAACAGCTCAATGCTTATAACGCCCGCGATATAGAGGCATTTCTTGCTCCCTACAGTGACTCCGTTGCTATCTACAATTTTCCAAATCAGCTAATGAGTAAAGGCAAAGAAGCGATGCGCCCGGGATACACAAATATGTTTGCCAGCCTACCCATGCTCCATTGTAAATTAGTCAACCGGATTGTGGAAGGAAACACGGTGATCGATCAAGAGTTAGTCACTATCAATGAAGAAAAAACTATAAAAGCTATAGCTATTTATAAGATCAAAGCAGGAAAAATTGAGGAGGTCTATTTTATCCAATGATGACCTAAGGTGCTGCTAAAGAAAGGACTCATCGGGGTGAGCATGTTGATTTGTTTAAATCTAAGCAAACCGTAATGGTGCTGCACGCGTATTCATTCCTTTGCAACTTACAACGCATCCCAAATTCTCCCCCAATGACCAAGCAAAACCTACCCTACCTACCCATCTAAATTTTTGGTCGTTAAAACTATTCTATTCATCGAAAAGCAGACTCCTTCTCTCGAAAGTATGTATTTAATAAACGAAAACATGCAGCTTTGATCGTTCTCTTCTTGTCTTTGGGATTGATTGGAAAAGAATACTGAACCTATTTAAAATCAAACCTAAAAATCATGAGAACAATTTCGCTAGTCACGAGCCTGCTGTTAATTTTTACACTTCAACTTTCAGCAAATAACAGCGCCCCCCTACCCGGAAAATTCAAAGTTCGTACTATGATAAAAGATCATAGCACCTTAATGCTTACTATAGTTAATTTACAACAAGAAAAGGCAGTAGTTTCTTTAAGAAATTTGTCGAACCGTGACCTAGTCTACCGCGAAGTGATCAAGGATCATAATGGATACAGAATGGCTTTACATCTCCACCAATTACCAGCAGGCCGATACGTACTGGAAATCAAAAAGGGTGATTCCATAACTCATCAGGTAGTCAGAGTATCGCGAAATTTGGTATTGTTATCTCAGATGTCAGAAAATACTTAAAAATGATGTAGTAAAGTGTGTTATTAATAGTTTTGACGCTATTCAAAAACCTTGTTCAGCCCGGCTATATCTATAGCCGGGTTATTTTTTGTGCGGATGTTTCATTGACTGACCCAAATTTTAAGTGGGTAAGGACGGTGCTTATAAGTCTAAGCGTTTAAATAAGGGCTTGTTTTCAATAAAGTCGTATAGGGTTAAGGAACGAAGTTGGTAATAGCCTACCCAAAAAGCCCTTAATGCGGTAGCATATTTTTGTCGGGCTTCATCCTGTTCCCTTAAAGCTAAGTTGAGATCCGTAATCTGAATCTTACCGATGAGGTAGCGTTTGCGGGTAATAGATTCTCTTTTCTGAGCGACTTCATATGCTCTGAGTGCTAATTTCACTTGATTGCGCAACAGGTCAATCTGACGGACTGCTAATAACACTTCTCTTTCAAAATTCACTTTTTCTTGTTCAACGATCATTTCCTCCAGCGTCAGTTCGGAATTAGCAATTTGTCGACGTGCTTCCCGTTTTCCCCAGTCCGCTATGGGTACCTGGACTCCAAGCGTCACCCGCTCCTGATCAAGTAGATCTGTATAAGCATTATTTAATTCGGATGAGGTTTGAGAAAGACCAAACTGTCCGGACACTTGAATATTGAAACCAGTCCGTCGCTCGCGATCAACTTCCTGTTCAGCCTGTTTCACCCGTCTTTCCCAACCAATGGTTTCACTACGATGTTGCCTGGCATAAACCAGGGCTAAGGAGGAATCAACGACAAAGTCAGGAATAAGATCAGGGCTTTCTAAATCAAAAGAATTCGCTGCTCTGATACCCAAAAAATTACGCAATCGCTCTGCATTAGTTTGGCGGTTCAAACTAGCTTGTGCCAATGAAGCATTGGCATTCATTGCTGACAGTTCAATTTGTAACAACTCAGTTTCAGCGATTCGGCCGACGCTAAAACGGCCTCGGGAAATGTTAAACAAGGTGTCTGCATTAGCTTTATCTTTTGCCGCAGCCTGGTAGTTAAGCTGTGAAATTAATAAGTCAAAGAACAAGCCCGTGGCTTCTAAGGCATTTTGTTCCATTTGCTCTGCGTAGGAGCGGCTGGCTTCTTCGTATCGTAACGGTTCAATCTCTTTGGCCCATTTGAGTGAATTAAATGCAAAAATGGGTTGAAAGAATCCAATGGTAATCGGGTTTGAAAAATAGGAAGTGATATTATCAGATTTTTCCTGAAAAATATCTAATCGATCTAATCCCGTACTGGCAAAAACGGTTCCGCCAGTGAACGCAATATCCTGACTGAGAGATAGAGCAAGGCTATTTCTCATCAATGACCGTTGGATAAATATCGAAGAACCGTCCGGTTGTATGACTTCCTGAATAGAACGATTGAGGGATGGCAGCGTTCCATCTAAATTCATTTGTGGTTTATAGTCTGCCAGGAAGGACTGATAGCGCCAATAATTATTACTCAATCTTGTTTTGGCGAGTAAGGCATCGGGTGCATCGCTATAAGAAAGTTCAATTACATCGGGCAGAGACAGTTGGGTGGTGTTTTGGCCAAAAGCAGTTAAGCAAATGAATAAGGCTATAATTAAAGCAGGGAGTTTCATATAATGAGGTACATTTAAAAATAGTTGTTTTCAAAAGAAAAAGACTGAATTTATTTAATCCGTCCGTAGTGCTTTTATGGGATCCTGGCGAGCAGCACGGCGGGCAGGAAGTAGGCCAAAGATCAGTCCGATCGAAGCGGCCACACCAAATGATAACAATACCGACCAGGTAGAAACAATTGCTGGGATATCAGCAGAGGAAGTGATGACATTCGCGGCAACAACTCCCAGGATTACACCTAAGATTCCTCCCAACAAACTGATAAAAACCGCCTCGAATAAAAACTGGTAGATAATATCCGTTTGTGTTGCGCCGAGCGAGCGCCTGACCCCAATCTCTTTCACTCGCTCTAGTACCGAAGCCAGCATAATATTCATGATTCCGATACCGCCCACCAACAATGAAATGGCAGCAATAGCGGCTAATACCAGATTCCAGGTTTCCTGGCTTTTTTGTTGTTGTTGCAGCAAAAGCTCGGGAACCTCCACTTCGTAATCTATCAAAGACTTATGACGACGCTTGAGGATACGAGCGATAATATCTGCCGCACCTTGCAGTTGTGTGTTGTTATTCACGCGAATGGTAAGTCGATCTAACTGGTGATAATTGTGTATTTTTCCGGATTCATCTTCATCATTATCGCCGCGTTTGATGTCATTTTTAGACACCAGTGCCCGGTTCTCAAATCGCAACAGTGCCGTTGAGATAGGCACATAAACATCATCATTATAATCTCGAATCCCCAATTT
>CBDUIU010000066.1:0-11075 GCA_965367335.1 uncultured Saprospiraceae bacterium | reverse complement strand
GTAATCTTTGCATTTGTAACACGCCCCTGATCATCCAGATCATAATGGACGATCCACTGAGGGAGTATTAATGACTCTTGTATCCTTGAAAGTATTATACACCCTGGTTTGAGCAAAGCCTGATTTTGTTAAAATTAAACCAAGCAAACATAAATAAAGATAAATTGGTAATTGTTTAGTCATTATCGTTTCGGTTGGATGTTTTCCATTAAATTATTATAATTTACTACTTAGTTTTCTAAGTACCCATGATCTAACCAGCATCTAATACTATCCTTTTGCCCCATAGTTAATTCGTTACCATCTTCTGGAGGCATGTCATTCTTTTCAAAGACACGCTCCCGGATAGAATTATCCATTAAGAAAGGATGCATAGTAGAATAATTAGTAAAATTGCCCAAAGTAGATCCAATTGCATCATGACAACCACTATAAGCACAGCTATTATCGATAATAGACTGCAAATGATCATTATAAGTAAGTGTCACTGTGTCACAAGGCGTCAGCGGAGGTGGCTCAGGTAGTTCTGCGTTATCACAAGAAAAAACTAGAATAATAAAGCAGGTAACGAGCAAAAAAAAATAACGAATCATTGGATTTAAAATTAAAGGAGTAATCTATCAATACACTTGTTATAGCGATACTTATATTCTTCTATAAATCAAATTTTGCTAATAAACAGCCAAAAATATGATAATTTTTACGAGAAAAAAACAACGCTTTAAACCATTCTATTGTTTAGATTGTATCTAAAAGTGTAATTTTGTGTATTACTTAGCACAAGCAATTTAAAATTAAAAATAAACATCATGTATCCAGCCGACCTAGTAGCTCCAATGAGCAAAGACCTGACAGACTTTGGCTTTTCTGATTTAAACAGCGCCGAAGCAGTTAGCGAGATATTGGATAAAAAATCAGGGACCGTGCTTTTAGTCGTCAACTCGGTTTGTGGTTGCGCCGCAGCAAATGCACGTCCCGGGGCAAAAATTTCGTTAGAAGGCGATAAAAAACCAGACCACTTAATCACTGTATTCGCTGGTGTAAATAAAGAAGCTACGGATAAAGCTAGAGAATATTTACTGCCTTATCCTCCTTCATCTCCTTCTATTGGATTATTCAAAGACGGTGAATTAGTGCACTTTCTGGAAAGACACCATATTGAAGGGCGTTCTTCCGAAATCATTGCTACTAACCTAAAATTAGCTTACGATCGTTATTGCTAATTGTTTAAAAATTCGCCGAAAAGTCTTGTTAGATTTTTATAATTTGTTAGCATAACCAAAAAAACGTCAATGCACTTCATAAATGAAATGTATTGACGTTTTCCGTATACAGATAATAGCTAGCAAATATTTTTCCTGGCTCTAAGGCGCAAGGCGCTCTCGAATCCAAGTACCTTTATTCTTGGTATAACGAATACGGTCATGCAATCGACTAGTACGTCCCTGCCAATATTCGATCATTGCCGGTTCTACTCTATAACCTCCCCAATTACTCGGCCTCGGAATAAAGTCTTTGTCTCCATGCTCTTTTTGAAGGCGAGCCAAGTTAGACTCAAGGACTTCCCGGTCGTCAATAACACGACTTTGAGGAGAAGCCCAAGCTCCAATTTGGCTTTCTTTTGGTCGTTTATGATAATACGCATCTGACTCTTTGGTACTGACCTTCATTACTTTCCCTTCAATCCTTACTTGTCGTTCTAAAGATAACCAACAAAAAACCAAAGCCGCATAAGGTATTGCTTCTATTTCTTGACCTTTACGACTATTATAATTCGTATAAAAAACAAACCCTCGTTTATCCACTTCCTTTAGTAAAACGATTCGTGCAGAAGGGTGTCCCTCAGCCGAGCAAGTCGCCAAGGTCATTGCATTAGGTTCTTTTTCTCCCGAGGCAATTGCCGCTTCAAACCATTCCTGAAACTGTTTAATGGGGTCAGCAAGCATATTCCCCATATCCATGCTACTATTTAGATAATGTTTTCGCATATTAGCAATATCTCTATTCATAGTCTTGAATTTTGGGAGAATATAATAAAAAGAAAAATAGAAAGGTGAATTTTTTCTATAAAAAACCCCGTCAACTGGCATTGACAGGGACAAAACAAAAAACAAACACTATGAACAAACACTATATCTTATGCTACCATTCAGAATGGCAGAATTAATTCAAAAGGACGTGGGATATCAATACCAGGTATTGAAGGGGGAAGTTAGAATAAGGAGCAACGACAAATGTTGAACGGGGGACAAACTTGAAGGGAGGATCAGTTGAGTGAAAAAAAAGAAAGGGAGAAAAAATTCCCCCGACGCGGCCGGGGGACAAAACAAAAAACAAAAACTATGAACAAACACTCACCCTAAAATATTTTAAATCTATTGATTTTTTATATTTGATATTTTCATTTATGTATTAGCTAAAATCGGGCCAATTGGGGGTAAGCCAATTAAAAAATTTATACAAATTTTATTTCATCCAAAGGGGAAGCTCATCGCCAGTTTCGCGGATGAACTTGACGTTAGTACCATTTGCGGTCACGTGGAAAGTCCAGACATGTTTCTTCTTACAACCCGTGATGCAGGAGTCAAACTTGATCATATAGTTTAATTCGTAGCCATCATCAATTTTCGCAATTTCAATGTCATTACCATCACCATCAGGCATTAAGAGATCAACCATTTTCACACCTTCAACCTTAGAGATACTTTGTCCAATCGGAGCGATGTTTAAGGACTCTTTGGCTTTAACATGGAATGAATTATTTTCTTCGTCCCATTCAACGTGTTTGGTGATCGTCAAATTAAACTCATCGATTAACCCATTGATTTGATCACTATCCGTTCGGTCATCACCAAGGCGAAGTGGTTTAGCCCATTCAGCACCTCGATTATAAACAACGAAAAAGCGATCAACACTTGGTACGGGAAAAGTATGGAGTTTGTGATTTCGAGTGACGAGCTTGGCCATTGGATCGGTAGAGTTATGCACTCCTACTAAAGCATTATAAATTCCTTCTACAACAGTTGCAGGTGCTTTAGCTTCTAAAGTCGCATAATTACCATTTCTTGACATTAACCGTAATGCCAAGCGCGTCGCATCTTTTTTGTATTTAGAAGAGACATAGGAGGATAACCCCTCTTCTGACCGTATAGGTAGTGGCATTTCAGCCTCTGCCTGTACGTTGAGTGCCCAACTCCAAATTAAGGCAACTCCCAGTAGTTTTGAAATCCAATTTATACTCATCAGCTTGCTTCCTAAAACGATTTTTGATTCAATAATACTACTAATCTAAGGGAAGCTTTATAAGGTGTTCAAACTGGATTGAAATAAATGTGACAGGATTATTCTGCTAATTCTATATCCACATCATTTGTCTCAGAGCTAGTTGTTTTGAACACACTTCCCATAGCATGTGTTAGTCGATAGAATAACCAGTACATGACTGGTACTACTATTAACGTCAGAAATGTGGCAAAAGCCAGGCCATAAATAACGGTCCAAGCCATGGTACCCCAAAATTCAGCATTATCCCCCCCAATATAGAAGTTAGGATCTAGTTCCATTACTAAACCAAAGAAGTCAAAGTTAAAACCAACTGCTAAAGGAATAAGACCTAATACAGTTGTAATCGCAGTCAATAATACAGGACGTAAGCGAGTAGCTCCTCCTCTAACAATTGCCTGTTTGACCAGAGAAAAATCTAATTCATTATTACTCTTCACGTTCATTTCCTGTCTTTTTCGCTCCAGCAATAAATTAATATAATCTATAAGTACGATTGCGTTATTAACAACAACTCCAGCAAGAGAGATCACTCCTACTCCAGTCATTACAATTACGATATCCATACCATTCACGATATAACCTAAAAAGACACCAATCGTACTAAATATCACAGATAGCATAATAATAAAGGGAGATACCAAACTATTAAACTGAGCTACAATAATTAGCAAAATTGCAAAAACCGCAATTCCCAGAGCTTGAACCAGAAAGGCTGCCTCTTCTTCTTGTTGTTGCTGCCCTCCTGTGAATTCCCAACTATATCCCTCTGGAACAGAAAAATCCGCTAATGCCCCTTTAATATCTGCCACTACTTCATTAGGGTTGAAGTCATCCAAGACATTAGAATAAATGGTAATTATTCGTTCCTGATCCTTTCGATTGATGGAATTAAAAGTAGAAGAATAACTTATACTAGCTACGGCAGAAATTGGAACCTGGCTGATAAGGCCATTAGATACATTCCGGAAAGTGATCTTTTGGTTCATCACATCTTCAGTATTATATCGAAATTTTTTGGACAATCGGAGGTTAATCGGATAATCTTCATCTCCATCTTTAAATTTAGAAATTTCTTTCCCAAAAACAGCAGTACGGATAGCTTCAGCAATGTCAAAAGTTGATACCCCATAACGACGAGCAGCCTCCCGATCAATGTTGACGATCATCTCGGGTTTACCAATGTTTACATCTTTTTTTAATTCCTCAATCCCCTGAATGTTTTTACTTTGGATAAATCCAATCATTTTTTCCGACACTTGGGCCAGTTCATTGATGTTCTCTCCCTTTATTTCAATGTTAATTGGCTTCTTCTGCGGTGGTCCATTTTGATTTTGATCTACTACAATTGTGACTCCGGGATAGATGCCTTTTATTCCTTTCCGAATTTCATCCATGATCGCGGTGGTTGAAATACCGATTCTTTCCTCATTTGGAACAAAGGACACTGTTAATCGGGATTTATGAGGAGAGGAGCCAAACTCAGGACCTGCATTAGGATCGCTGGTATTCTCTCCAATCTGCGTCAGAACAGCTTCTACTATATCTCGGTGAGGCTCAATGATTTCATCGACCTTTTTCTCAATTTTTTTGGTGATCTCATTTGTAGCTTCTATGTCTTTCCCCATAGGTAATTCAATAAATGCATTAATGTACATAGGTTCTCCTTCGGGGAAAAGGATTTGTTTTGGTGGCATTAAGCCCATGAGGAAAAAAGTGAAAAATAATAAGCCAAACGTTCCAATAAAAATAAATATCGGCGTGTAGCGATATAGGGCAAAGCCGATAAATCGATCATAAGCCCTTTCTAAGATGGGTAATATGGTATTCTGAAACCAGAAAGATGCTCCCCTGAGAAAGAAAAAATTTAACAAGGTAATTCCCGCCACAATTCCCAGAAAATTGCGTAGCCACAATACCTGTCCAAAGTGCGACAAGACCGCAATAAATATGATGCTCAAGGTGAAAATTAATACATTCCGACGTTTACGTTTACGTACATAGGGACTATCTGCTCTTTCATCTACTTTCATCATTACTGCGGTAAAGACTGGATTAATAACCAATGCAACAAAGAGAGAAGAACTCAATACAATTATAAGGGTAATAGGTAAGTAGCGCATGAATTCGCCCATTAATCCTGGCCAGAAAGCCAAAGGCAAAAATGCAGCAAGTGTTGTAGCAGTTGAGGCAACAATTGGCATAGCTACTTCACCAGCACCAAACTTAGCAGCTTCAACACCGTCATAGCCCTCCTGCCGATAACGATATATATTTTCTACTACTACAATCGCATTATCCACCAAAAGTCCCAAAGCTAATATCAATGAGAATAATACAACCATGTTCAATGAGTATCCAATTATATTGAGAATGAGAATTCCCATTAGCATCGACAAGGGAATAGCGATTCCAACGAAGAGTGAGTTACGAATACCTAGGAAGAACAACAGGATAACGACAACCAAAATCACCCCAGAAATAATACTATTCTGGAGATTGGACACCATCATCCGCGTTTGTACAGATTGGTCATTAAATAAGCTGACCTTTAAATTTTCAGGGAATACTTTTTCTTTTGCTTCTTTAACTGCCAGTTTGATATTATCAGAAGCAGAGAGCAGGTTTTCACCACTTTTTTTGATAACGTCCAACGAAGCAACAGACTCAAAATCTGCTCGGGCAATACTAGTTTTATCTTGAAATCCATAGGTAATCTTCGCTATGTTTTTCAAAAAAACCGGTGCTTGATTTTCACTTTTGACAATTAAGTTCTCAAACTGTTCTACCCGTTCAAGCTCACCGACAATCCTTATCGTTCTACGAAAATCATTACTGACTATCTCTCCACCGGACATCGTAATATTCTCCGCCTTTATGGCATTCTCAATATCAGTAAAGGAAATCTGCATGGCTTCCATTTTCGGCAGATCTACTTCAATGGCAATTTCTCTATCCATGATTCCCTTGACATCTACATCTGAAATCTCTTTCAAATCTTTAATTTCATCTTTTAAGTACTCTGCATATTCGTCCAATTCTTTATTAGTCAAAGGCCCGGAAAGGTTGACCGTCATGATGGGGATTTCAGACATGTTAATATCCAGCACTTCAGGGTCTTGCGTAAGATCGGTCGGTAGCTCGGATTTTGCCTTATCTACTGCATCTTTAATTTTTCTCGTAGCATCGTCCAAATCTACATCTGCTATAAATTCAGCTTCGATAATAGAATAATCCTGCATAGAACGAGAAACAATCGTTTTGATTTCCGACAAGGAAGCAATCTCTTTTTCCAACGGGCGAGTGATTAAATTTTCAATATCCGTTGCGGAGTTTCCAAAGTAAATAGTGTTAACATAAACTTTTGGCCAAGGAATCTCAGGATAGGCTTCTTTCGGCATAGTGATATATGAATTCACACCGAAAAGCAGGATCATAAAGGTGAGGATAAAAACACTGGTGCGATTATCTACAGCCATACTAGTCAGTGAGAATTCACGCAACCCTTCTTTTATTTTATTTGTAATTTTTCCCATTATTAGTACTAAGCTTTTAGGTTCTAATTAATTTACCTGTGATAATTTTTCCTCATCTACTTTGATCAACTCATTTTCCGTCAATCCCCGGGCACCTTCTACGATAATCGTCTCACCTCCTTTAAGTCCTTCTGTAATTATTATCTCTCCATTATAACTTTCTCCCGTTTTGACGAATACTTTTTGTGCGATATCACCATCAGCTCCATTCCCTTTGATAAAAATATAGTCTTTTCCATGAACATCTTGTTGTACAAGTTCCAGTGGAATAATCACTACGTCCTTTTCCGTAAAATCATTGATTTTCATTACGGATAATAAATTGGGTTTATAAAGACCCTTCGGATTTGCCATTTTCACTTCAACTGTGAACGTGCGATTAGCCGGATTGATGGTGCGACCGATTAAGCTAACTTTAGCTTCTTTTTCAATATCTAAAGCGGGAAAGTTAATTACAACTTTTTCTCCTTGCTTGATTGCTCTTAAATAGGTTTCAGGTACATCCGCAACGACCTTAACTACATCGGTTTTCAGTATGGACACAATGGGCTGGCCCGGGCTAGCCATCTCGCCACTTTTCAATAATTCCTTATCCACGAACCCGCTAATTGGTGCATAAACTTTTGACTTAGTCAGTTGAAAACGAATAGTTTCCAAGCTTTTATCCATGCGTTCCAAATTGTTTTTGGCTTGTAAGTACTGTACTTCAGAGCCAATGTTTTGATCCCACAATCTTTTCTGGCGATCGAAGAGTTCAAGGGCTAACTCACGGGATTTTTCCAGCTCAGCTATTTGTTTTTCCATTGATTCCAAATCCAGCTTTGCAATCAATTGTCCACGACGCACAGCTTGTCCTTCTTTAACGGCTAGTTGAATAATTCTCCCTCCGGTTTCACTGCTAGCATAAACAGACTCACTTTCTTGCACAGATGCTTGGATGTCGACAAATCGTTCGAAATCTCTACGCTTCACCGTAGTTACAGTCACTAACCGTGAAGCTTTTTCCTGAGTAGATGGGTCCAGTTTACCGATTTCTGCTTCTAGTGTAGCGATTTCACTTTTAAGCTCATTCAGCATTGTTCGTTTTTCACGAAGAACCTGTTTTTTGCCTTCCAGGTCATCAGGACCAGAAGAAGAATTAGCTGAATTACAGGCAGTAAAAAGCAGTAAGCCTATAAATGATAAGCTTATTGAAAATAGAATTGATGACTTGCTTTGTAGTATCATGTTATGAGTAGTTGAAAATAAAATGTGTGAATTACTGGACACTTCCTAAGGCTTTGTCAAGTGCAGCTTTTGCCAATAATAAATCATACATAGATTGGATGTAGTTTTGCTGGGATCGATAAAGACCCTCCTCAGCTTGGGTGACTTCTAAGCTAGAGCCAACCCCCTCGCGGTATTTAACTTGAGTAGTCTCATAGATTCTCTTTGCCAATTGTAGATTGTCTGACTGATTATCTGTTCGCTTTTTTGCCATCAAATAATTTGTTCGGGCATTACGCACTTCCAGAGTAATAGCATTTTCAAGTATCGACTTTTGATTTTCAGCTATCATCAACTCAATCTTAGCACGTTGAATATTAGCCTTTTTACGAAGGCCATCAAATATTGGAATATTAACTGTGGCGCCAATAATTCCCGTTCCAGCCCAGAACCCGTCTTCATGAAACAATCGTTTTCCCTGGTATCCCTGTTGATAGGTTCCAATTAATTTCAGCGTAGGCAAATAGCCCGCACGATAACGATCAATATTCATATGATTTAATTGGATACCCAGGTCTGCCACCCGGTATTCAGGTCTGCGGAAAAAATTGACTTTTTCACTTAATTCCTCTGATGTTGCTTGAATTAAAAGGCCTTCAATGTCATCTGCTACCTGAAGATCTTTTGCTAGCGGGAAGTTGATGGTAAATTTGAGGTTATTGAGTAAAATTTCACGCTGACGTTCCAGGTTTTCTTTTTCTACCTGAAGATTAGCGAGGGATAAATCTAGTCGATCCACATCTAGCTGTTCGACAAACCCTGCTTTATATGTCTCTCGAGTCTCATTTAACAGCTTAGTTACATTCTCAATATTCTTATCAATTATTATTAAACTTTCATTCAGGATCAGCACTGGAAGGTAAGCTTCTACGACCCGATTTTTCAAATCAACCTGTTTAGAGATATGATCCTGAGCTGTATAATCACGGTATAGCTTTGCTGCACGCAAGCCTACAATATAGCTCCCATCAAACACCAAAGCACTGGCATTTAACCCAAGCGATAAATTATTCTCCAATGCAAAACTGATATTTGTTCTTTCTCCATTTACTGGGTTTGGAAATGAAATCACCGGGATCTGAAAATAATACTGATACCCGATTTCACCATTCACTTGCGGTAAACCAGCTGCCCGTTGTTCGACAATTTGTTGTTCCGCATCGTCAATAGCCATTCTACTATTCTTAACGCCTAAGTCATTTTCCTGTGCGAAAACCACCGCTTCATTAAGTGACATAGAGGTCACTTCCTGCCCAGACAAACTAGTGTACCAAGAACAAAACAATAGCAAAATTAATTTTCTCATTTCCTGAATTTAGGTTTTATATATTTTTCTAAAAGCTTCAGCCCCGATTTGGATGCAATCCCGTGGATGTGATAGCGAATGAATTCCCCATGAAGGGTTTCACGATTATATTCCGTCAAAGAAAAAAGAGTGTCGTCTACAATAATATCTGACATTCCTATATAAAGTTTGGCTAGAATATCCGTGTCTATATCGTCACGGTATAAACCTTCTCTTTTCCCCCACTCCAAATTCTCTTTGATCACCAGATAAATTTGCTTCAAATGAAGTGACTCCACCAATTTCCAGCTCTTCCAATAATATTTTTTCAAATCATATAGCGTAGTTGGTGACATACCTCTCAACAATTCAGCTACATAAGCTGCGATTTTTAATATTTCATCGATGGCATTTTCCGCTTTTTTGTGAATCTCTTCAATTGCTGCAGTTTCGTCATTAATATGTTTAAGCATAACCTGATTGATAAGATCTGCTTTATTCTCGACGTGTTGGTAAAGTGTCTTTTTAGAAATACCCAAACTACGCGATATGTCATCCATTGTAACACTCTTTAATCCATACCGCATAAACATAGATTCTACTTCTGTTAATATCCGCTGCTTTGATTCCATATTCATTATTATAACTAAGCTTACTACTAAGCTCAGTAAATCAATCCAAAAGCATTTAGCCCTATTCGGGCAGCAAAGGTACTGCGAAAAAACGTAGGAAACTACAATTAGTTCTAAAGTTTCCTTAGTTTTTTCGTTATTTTTTTATTAAAAATGCGGGAAGTGATATTATAAAGGAGCAAGGATGAATATTTATAGTAGTCATCCTAAAAATTTAGACAGATCCTCTGGTGTATCAAGATCGATTGAAGCAGCGGGCGCCTTAAATAATCCTAATTGGCCAATAGCTTTGTATCTCTTCATAATTGCTTTGGCACCTTTATCCCCTTTCAATTTTTCTAAATGATCAAACGTTGATGCACTAAAAATAGCGGGTACACCAATCGTTTTTCCGTATTGACAAGCGGTTATCAGTTTGCCGGTCTTCAAATGCAATTTGGTAAGATCTTTCAGTAATTTCGCTTCAATTAATGGTTGATCAGCTAATACAATCAAAATATGCTCAGGAGGGTTTTCACCTAGCAACGCAGATATTCCGGTACTAATAGACTTCCCTAAACCATCATTCCAATCAGGGTTGTTGACTATATCAACCGGCCATTTTTTCAATAAAGGCAAAACCCGTTCTTTATGCGCACCATAAACTACCATCACAGGGCCAATTTCACTCTTGAGTGCCTGGTCTATTGCTCGCTCCATCAAAGTTTGTTCACCAATGCGGATTAATTGTTTGGCTTGTTGCATCCGGCGAGAGGCACCAGCTGCCAAAAGAAGTATTTTTATAACAGGATTTTTCATTGTAAATGAATCAGAACAGAGGCTAAAGGAATACCTAATCAATCGATCTCCGAACCGATGTGAAATAAAGCATCTCCCGCACTTACTACGGGAGCATTATTATGCCCAATTAAAAATCCTTTTCGATTGGACAGTACCCGAATGTTCGTCTCTCCGTAAGGATCATTAATGATCCCCATTAATTCCTTAGGACTAACCCGCGCACCAGATTGTTGTGTCCAGGTAAACATTCCCGCCTGTGCTGCCCTTACCCAATTCGTCTTATTAACGATTATT
>CBDUIU010000065.1:0-11092 GCA_965367335.1 uncultured Saprospiraceae bacterium | reverse complement strand
TTTTGCCCGGGGAATGGTCTGAGCCTGATCACCGTTGAAGATAAATGTAGTATTAGGATCCATTTCCATATACCCAAAAGGGGTCAATCTGGTAATGTTTCCAACTAAAGATAATGTTGCACCATTTCTGATGTGGATGATCACATCTTTTTCTGTAAAGGCATTCATAATAATGTCTCCTTCAATATTAAGTTGGGCAGTTGCGCTCTTAGCCTCCAGCTTAATATCCATACTATCAGCTGTAGATTCCATGGTCACATTACCAGTGATGGTCATTTTACCGCCAGCATCTCCTGATTTTAGTTTGCAGTGATTTGATCCGCCTGAGTTAAGTAAATAAGCACTTCCTAATAATTGAAAATGAGAAGATTCATCAGCTGTAATTGCTGTTTCCTGACCTCCTAATAGGAGTAATTTCAAACTATCTCTTAAGATTACCTGAGAAGTACCCTCTAATTTAAAATCCAAATCTTTTCCATCCCTGGTAATCAATGTAGTTTTACCACTTACATCTAACAACGCACTTTCTTTCGTATAGATATCAAATTGGCCCTCTGAGGTGCTAGCATTTTGATAATCAAAGGTGAAATCTCCTTCGATATAGGTTTTTGAATTGCCGAGCATATAAAATCTTAGCAATTTTGTTGTATTGTTTTGATTGGATCTGTCAAATTTGAGATTACCCTTTACGATCAGCACGGCATTCTGTCCTACTTCCAATACCACATCTTTATTTGCTGTTTCGGCTGTTACCAGGATATCATCTGTAACCGTAAGGGTATCACTACCATTTAAGATTAAAGATGCATTTCCATCTGACAGGTTAGTCAAATAAAGCCTTTTTACTGTTATTGTTGTGTCAAGGGTTACGACATATCCATCAATTGTCACGGTATCCCCGGGGCCGGGAATTTGTCCGGTACTCCAAATGGCCTTAGTTTTCCAATTACCGGACGTAAGGGCCACATGCTCGGTAGCTGAAATAAAGGATAAATGAACTAAAAAAAAGGTTATGGTTAGTAATAAAGCTCTCATGGGATAATGATTATGATTTCCGGGAGGCTAAATTATCAATGGAATATACTTGAGGAGAGGTATAGAACTGTATATACAGGCAAGGACTTTGCCAATTATTATCTGAGCTGCTCAATATATATTAAGCTTAAATAAATAACAGTTGTAATAGTTAAAGGAACTGAACAATATCAAATACGAGAGAGGGCTAAACCAGCAGTGATGCAAAGGTTTTGGGGCTTAGTAGACCTAAAAACAGGAATGGCTTTGCCAGTTAATATCTGACTCGCTTAATAGTAAGTTAGCGGTATAAATAATAAAAGTACTAATTGAAATGAATGGAATAGTCTTTGCAAATTTTACCTTCTATGCCCATATTATTTGACCAACACCTATCAATGAAAACAATTATCTTGTTTTTAGCTGTTTTTATCCCCGGAATTTTGTGGGGTAGCAAAGTTGATAGTCTCACCTTGGCACTTGAACGGCAGCTAGTCCTCAACAATTTACCCGAACTATACCAATTGCATTATTTACTTGGAATTGAATATAATTCTCCTGAAAAAGAAGCATATGAACAAGCCAGTATTCACTTTGAAAAGGCCTTAAAAATAGCTAA
The DNA here is from genome assembly GCA_965367335.1 of uncultured Saprospiraceae bacterium. GTDB lineage: Bacteria > Bacteroidota > Bacteroidia > Chitinophagales > Saprospiraceae > CBDUIU01. The sequence continues at coordinate 9,459 of CBDUIU010000065.1, read as the reverse complement.
AGAGATCTCGGATATTGAAAAAAATATTGAGATCCTTTATCAATTAGGTAAAAGCCACGAACGACAAAATAATTTTCAACAAGCGCTTGAATACTTTTTCGAAGCAATAGAACTAGAAAAAGTCAGTGATATAAAGAATCCAAGAACTGCATATTGCTTTACCCATATTTCGTCCATTTATCAAGCACTTGGTGATTACGAGAAAGCCTTTAAGAACCAAATGCAAGCGCTGCTTATTTTCGAAATAAAGAAGGACTCTCTTGGTGAAGCAAATAGCTATTATAATATAGGGTCAATTTTCTATTATCAGAAACAATATGAAAGAGCATTGGAAGCCTACCAAAAATCAATGCACATTTGTGAATTACTGAATGATGAGGAATATGTGTATTCTTGTTTAGCTGCATTAGGTAGTGTATACGAAAAACTAAATTTTATTGATAAAAGTTTGGAATACAATGAACGTTCGCTTGTTTTAGCAAAAAAACTGAATTATAAATCTGGAATTGGTTATTCTCTTGGGAATATTGCAGCAAACTATATGGCTGTTAAAAATTATGTAGAAGCTGAAAAATTCTTAAAAGAATCTATTGCTTTGAAAGTTGAAATTGGAGACAAATGGGGGTCAATTGGAAATAATATTGATCTTTCAAAACTTTATCTTCAAACCGAACAGCCTCAAAAATCTCTCGATCTACTTCAACAAACACTTGAATTGGCTGTAAATTTAAACTCAAAGACAAGACAACCAGAAATTTATGAATTAATGGCGAAAGCCTATGACCAGCTTCAAAAACCCATTGAAGCCTATAAAACAACTAAGAAATATATTGCTTTAAGAGATTCCATGCTCAACGAAAAAACGGTTGAGGAAATGGGTAAATCAAAGAGAAGGTATGAAGTCCAGAAAAAAGAGAATGAGATAAGATTACTAAAGAAAGAAAATGAACTTCTAGCTAAAAACGAAAAAATTCGCAACCTTCAGGTATATATATTTGCTGCTATTTTCATTATTTTTCTAATGTTTATTTGGTGGTATAAAAGCAGGCTCAAATATCAAAGTCAAGTTAATAAGTTACTGGAAGATAATAATACTCTTTTGAATACTAAAAATGAAGAGATTCACGTCAAAAATAAACAGTTAGAGCTCTCCAATCAAGATCTTCAACAATTTGCTTACGTAGCTTCTCATGACTTGAAAGAGCCACTTAGAATGATAAATTCTTATTCTAATATGCTGGAGCGAAAATATAATGATCTACTGGATGATAATGGTAAAGAGTTCTTACATTATATAATTGATGCTGTGAATCGAATGGGTACTTTATTGGATGATCTATTAGATTTTTCAAGAGCCGGGGCACAAGCGCCACCCAAAAAAGTCACCAAAATCAAGGATGTGTTATGTATAGTAGAATCAAACTTAAGACATCGCTTTCAAACTCTAAATGCCACGTTAATATTAGCGGATAATGACTTTCCATCTGTAAAAGTTCATCGTTCTCAACTTATTCAATTATTACAAAATTTAATAAGTAATGGTGTTAAATTCACCGGTGAAGAGGACCCGGTTGTTACCGTAGGATGTATCAGAAAGGGGGATCAATTTATAATATCAGTTAAGGATAATGGCATCGGAATATCTCAAGAAAACTTGGAAAAAGTGTTTGAAATGTTTCGTAGATTGCACACTAGAGAAAAATATGAAGGTACAGGGATTGGCTTGGCAACCTGTAAAAGAATTGTGTCAAATTGGGGTGGAGGAATTTGGGTAGAGTCAGAAGTAGGAAAAGGTAGTACCTTCTATTTTACTATACCTTGTTCTTTAGCAGATGACGAAAACTTTACCATAGAGAAAATTGAAAAATATCAGCTTCAATAGTTTTGCCTCTTTTCTAAAACCAGGAGCAATCAGATCATGATATCCTACTGTTCAGGGTTTTTGAATTTTTCGAATAAGAAATTATTACTTTCATTTCCGTTGGTTTATCTATGACAACGCAATCATGTAGTCTTATTACAGCATAGTAATTACCCTGTTATTAAATAAACAAAGCTATTCGCAAGTTTATTACGAATAGCTCTGTTTAGATTAAAATATTTGGTTTATTAGAAATCTATCAGCTAGAAGCTGTTTTTTGCTTCACTTCACTTCTAACTAGTCCGTTATATACACTGTTGAAATTATCGCTCGCTACTTTACGATAAAGTTCATTTGCTTTTTCTTTGTTACCAGCCATTTCATTCGCTTTAGCCAACCAGTATTGGTTATAGATCCAATCTTTATTGGCTTTTTCAAATTCAACGACAGCTCCTTTATAATCCTTCTTCTGTATGTGAACGAATCCATTGGCAAAATGATAACTTTCCATTTTACGCGGATTTTTAATAGATTTGACGCTGGTTTCAAACTGTGTTAATTTAGAGGTAGCGTCATCAGTTTTCCCTTGTATGGCAGCGATCAGGGCATCCCAAAATAGCATATCAGATTCATGGTTAATCAAGGCCTCAGGAGTGCCAACACTTTTGGCTGCCTGTTTAGACAGTGGTGCCATTTGATCTTTAAAAGCTTTAAGTTTACCATGTTTTCCCTGGTGAAAGGCCATCCAGGCGCAATCATCCAACATATCTAATTTTGCGCCAGCCATCCGGTCGGCTGAAAGGCCCAATGATTCAACTGTGGCAAGTTTTCCTTCCAACCAGCTCAATGCTGTTTTGGCGTCATCGGCATATAAGTAAGTAAACGCTTCAAAACCTACATTTTTGTTCTTATCATATTTTCTGCCGTTTTGGAAGTCGGTACGGGCTTCTTCCATGTTGCCTAGATAAGTGTTAGCATGACCTTTTTTGTAATAGGATTCAAAGTCTTCCGGAGCAAGTTGAATACTTTTTGCATAGGCATCTCTGGCCTGTTCAAGCTTGTTCTGACCCCGGTAGCAATCACCTAATAATATGTGAGCTTTTGGATTATTTCCCGCCAATTCAACTACTTTGGTAGCATTAGATTCCGCTTTAGCTAAATCGATAGGGTCAGCAAAAAGATAGGAGGAGGCCAGTTTGTTGTAGCCAATTGTCCAGTTTGGGTCAAGTGCAATAGCCTTTTGGTAACAATCCCTTGATAACTTCACTTCATTTTTTCCCCAATACGTATCGCCCAGGTTAATCTGACATCTTGGTGCATCAGGGTAATCTTCCACCATTTTTTGAGTGATGGTCAGACGAGCTCCAGGGTCATTTTTAGCATAGGTTTCCACATAGGCGATAATTTGTTTTTCAAAATCAGTAGCACCGTCCAAGTTGGCTTTTGCGTTAGCCAGGCCAGTACCAAAGGCTTCGGCAGAGCCTCCTGTTATACCTGCAAAAACATGGGCAATGGCAAGTTTCGGATCCTTTTCCAGGGCTTTAGTGAAATAATCATGTGCATCCTGAGCATTGCCTAAATCCCAGATTTCAAGGCCGCTTAGAACGGCTGCCTTTGCCTCTTCAGATTTGGTGGAGACAGGAAGGTCAACAACTTTGTCTTGTTCGCTTGGTTCTTGTGTGTTTGACTGACAGCCAACAATGCAGATTGCCAGAGAAGCGATCAGGAAGTAAAAGGTGGTCTTTTTCATTTTTAGTGATTTGATAATTTTAAAAGAAAGTATTAACAATTATAATTACATAGGTAAAAGAGCTTAGGTAAAATCAATGATACTAGCCCGTTAATCGACCCATTTCAGCACAAAAGTGATAGGTGAGGAGATAAGGTGGATGCCTCTACTGATTTTTCTTTTTAACTGTTGCCTGGCGGCACAGTGCCCGCGTTGTGCAAGCGCAAAGTTGTTTCAAGGTACGAAAAGATTCTCAAACTTTAGATTAACGCACCAATTGTTAATTCATTTGAGTCAGTTACTTATAACAAAAGTTAGAACCTTTGCCTCATTGAAGCTCAATGGTATACTATAATAGACTTTTTATTAGTACTGCTATTTATGTAGGTAAAATGTTATAAAAAATACGTTATTCCTCCTGTTTTTTCTCTTCTTCTTCAGATAAGTTTAGGAGCGTATCGCTATTTATATAAAGCAATTCCGCAGTTTCGATCAATTTTTTCGTGATCTCTGCAACAGTATTACTATCATTGGCGAGAGATGTAGCCATGACACTGGATATCTTTTGTTCTCTAATCAACTTATCTAGTGTTCCATCAATCAATACATCGCTTTTATCTGCTTTTTCTTTAAGTTTTTCTAGTCTCTCTAAATGCACTTGGGGTGTCTCATCTTTTCGGGTATAATAAATTTCTCGTAGCACCTGTGATACTTTATGTCTAAGCCGATTATATTGTTTACGTATGTATTTATTTTCAGAAACCATATAAAGGCTTACATTTTTTCGTAAGCCACGAATAGCTTTAATCGTCTCTACAATATTCCGGTTCGCTATTTTTATCCGCGTAAATGCTTCTGCAGCTTCAGGAGATAAGGAGAATTTACTTTGCGCCAGGGTAGCATATTTAATTATCTTACTATAAATAATTTTTATTTTATTATAATATAATTCTTCTATATCAACTCCTAAATCCTCTTTAGATTCCTCAACCACCTTTTTCAGTTTCTCGTCGCCCTTTATGTCTGTTCTATGTAAGTTCAGGCCGTGAGATACAATCTCAAAAGTTGCTTTTTCAAACAATCTTTTACTTTCGTCCAAAAGCGCTTTTAGGGCGGTTTGAGGAAAAGCCAATACACTTTCGTTCAGATATACGGGATACTCAATGTTTTCTTCCCCTTCCTCTTTTTCTTTGAATACATGGTTTAAAAATTTAACCAGCATATTTATTAGTGGTATCATGACCACAACACCGATAAGATTGAAAACCGTATGGAAGATGGATAATTTGATTGTATAATTATCCGGTGCAATTCCCGATATGTAGGAAATGTAATTCACCAACCATCCCAGTTGCGTAATAAAAACCAATGCAATAATCCCGGTCACCAAATTGAATATCAGATGTGCCATGGCAAGTCGTTTCCCGGCAATATTCGCACTCAGTGACCCAAGAATCGCGGTAATTGTAGTCCCGATATTCGCTCCGATAGCCAGAGCCAAGGAATTATCGTAAGTAATTTGCCCAGAAGCCAATGCAGTGAGAATTAAGGCCATAGCTGCACTACTGGACTGTAAAATAAGGGTAATTGAAATTCCAATCAGCGTATAAACGATCAGGCCCCAAAACCCCGGCATTGCATAATCTGCCAGATTGATACTATCCTGGTAGATATCAAAGCCTTGTTTCATAAAGTGGATTCCAAGAAAAAAGAAACCCAATCCAGCAAGGATATAACCGATGCCCTTCAGATTTTTAGACTTTTGCAACACGAAGAGGATTCCAAAAGCAAGCATAGGCATAGCCAAAGCTGAAACTTTTATTTTCAATCCAAAAATGGCCACTAACCAGGCAGTAGCAGTGGTCCCTAAATTTGCTCCGAAAATGATTCCTATACCCGCATACAGCCCAATAAAACCTGCACTTAGGAATGAAATGGTGATGACACTAATCAGAGAGCTGGATTGTAAGATTGCTGTTACAATAAACCCTAGCCCCAAACTTTTATATAGCTTATTCGTCGCTCCTCTCAACAGCTTCTGTAACGGTCCTTTTACAAAAACATTAAAACCCTCTTCCAACATGATCATTCCAAAAAGAAGTATAGCTACTCCGGCAGCTACTTCCTTGATCGTAGGGCTGATAAAAAATGCCCATCCAAAAAATATGAGAACAACAGGAAAGAATATTTTTTTTGTCATCTACCAGTTTGCTTATTTTTGGAACCCGTCCTCTTGTGCTAAATCTATTTTGTAATGTTATCGGAATAGGTTCCAGAAAGAAAGATAAAAAAAATTCCTTTCCTCAACTAAAACGAAGAAAATAAAATCACGGCTAAAAGTAGCTCTTACTCCGATAAAGGCATCAAGCTCCATATTTTCGGAAATATACCTAAACCGATAACCAAGAATCCCCGAGGTGATGAGCTTAGAAAGGTTAATAAGTCAAATTCACCAGAAAATTTGGGGTTTTACTAAACATTAAATAATTCAACGTTTTTATCAAGAATTCCGAACCAGGAATATGAATATTTAATTCCGTTTTACAACCAACTCATTTTATTAGGTCAATCAATACTTTAGCAGACCCCTCCTTTATCTTACAAAAAGTAATATCCATTTCAAATTGATTGAGCTGGGGATTCAACCGGGTCGTATGGATCAAGGGTAAAAACCAGGCAGTTGAATCTGGGTCAAGACTATTAAAAGGGGTAGAGATGGCGCCCTCTTTAATGTTCAAAATTGCTTTGGTCATTTCCGTATAGATCTCTTCATCCCATTTTAATTCAGGATAATCCGTCTCCTTTCTCCAGTTCTTCACCAATAGGTCAAGTTCAATATCTATAGGCAATTCATCCATTTCAAAATGAGTATGGGGGTCACCGGAATAACTGTAGATGATACTTTTCTCTTGTAAAATATCCCGAGCAAATTCCAAAGTCTTTTTGAAGTTCGTTTCTTCGTATTTTGCTTTTATACTATTGACATGAGACATGTCTAATGAAACTGAGATTTGATCATAACGTATCGTAGTTTCAATAACATCTGTGGTTATTTTTTTCGACAGTTCTTTATAGAGTTGCATTGTGCGCTGATCGATCACCTTTTGAGTAACATCAGGAGAAATAGCTTTCCCCATATCAACAAAAAAATTATTCTTCAAATGAAACTGAGTGACCAGCGTAGCAATGGATTCCAGGTTCATCGGCAAGGTCAATAAGTGGGAGAGGGGAGAAGGAGGGTCTTCTGTAGTATGAAAAACAATAATCCTGGTATCCAGGGTTTTAGGATCCTGAGCAAGGCCACATTCGTACATACACCAGGTCCAGTCATCATCGGTTACGGTATAGATCAAAAGTAACACACTTGCGTCAGCTGCTGCTTTTCGAATCGTATCACTTAAACCCTCGCCAACACCAATACCCGCCCGAACATTTGAGGATTGGAAAACAATTACATTTTCGTCACTCCATTCCTCAAAAGCTGTCCGAAATATATCTGCCAATACACGATCTTGATGACGATGACTGATGAACAGGGTAGGTTGGCGATTCTGTTGTTCGTTATTTTCCATTGTTTTTTTGATAAACTTAGTTAATAAATTTATCAAATTCAAATAAATTGATATGAATAGAAACTAAATGTCAGAATCGTAATGATTTAATAAAACGGATTCTCGATAAGGTGTTTAATTCTCCCCGTTTTCCAAAATCTCAGTTATAATGTTGTTCAGTTCAAGGGGTTTCTCAATGGAAATATAATGCCCACAGTCATCAATAAAATAAGTGGGTACCTCAGGATTATCCGCACTAAGCTTTTTGATATGCGCAAAACAAAGTGGATCGCCTTTGGCAATAATCAAATATTTGTTGATGGTCAAAAGCTTAAATTTTTCAGCCAAAACTAAGAACTCTTTTTTCTTCCCAGCTTGTAATGGCTCAAGGATAGTTTTCAATTTTATTTCATTATCCACATTTTCATAGGCTCCCAGGATTTCTTTCATCCTACTTTTAACATGCCCATCTCTATTCTTAGCTATGGTTGTCATCACATACTTCAATCCAGGTTGGCTCACTAAAAAATTTTTTAAAATCGGAATTCCAAAACCAAAATGGCTAATTTTATCCAACAAGGTACTAAAAGGAAATATGACCGTATTTAAGAGAATTAAACGTTTAACGCGTTCTTGGTTTTCACTTGCCCAAAGAATTGCCGGTGGCCCTCCAATGTCATGAGCGATGATGTTTACTTTTTCATCATCTTTTAATATTTCTGAAAGTAATACATCCAGAATTTCTTTCTTCTTGGTGAATGTATATTTGTGCTCAACGGGTTTATCGGATTCACCAAATCCCAGCCAATCAATAGCAACCACTTGATAACGATGCTTGAGGGACTCCATTTGAGCTTTCCATAATTTTGCATTTGTTGGCCAGCCATGCAGAAATAGCAATATATCTCCATTGCCTTCTATATAGTATTTAATTTGATGTTGTTGATAGGCTATTGAATGGGTCATTTGGGTTAAAAGTATTACGTATACCTGTTTTTGTAAATGAATTGTTTTTTACTTTTATTTTTCGTCATATTCATTAATACCCTTATTGCATTGTCTTCATCTTTCTTATCAACGAAAATATGGTCATGATAATAACCTGCTATGACATTACAGCTAATATTATACTTACTTAATTCTGTAGCAAACGCGGCGGTCAAACCAACCGCTGCTAACGAAGAATGAATATTCAAGGTGATCCACGCTGCAATATACTCAAACGATAATTCAAATTTTTCAGCATCCGTTTTTGAAACAACGATCGTCGTTCCTTCTTTTTCTTTTATTTCGCAAATAGTAATTTCCCTGGGAATAGTGTCCAAATTATTCAGACTTACATAAACATATTCTCCTTCGTTGAGTACCGGTTCCATATTCTTTATCAACAGGTTTAAATCTGTAATACCGATGGTTGCATTATTCTTTTTTAAATAGTTGATTAATGCGACAAAGGAGACAATTGTCCAGGTGCCTTCCAGTAATACAAAAGGGTAGTACTTCATTAACATAGAGGCAAGACACGCTAGCATTGCGCCAATTAAGTTCATTAGGATATATTTCAAATCATTTACAAGCAGCCTATTGCTTAAGTTGAGAAAATAAGCAAGTAAGATTAGAGCTACTCCAATAAATCCGACTATATCTATGTAATTCATTGTATTCTTATTATACCTAAAAAAATTAAACCTTAAGTTGATTTACCCCTAGATCTTAACAATTTTATGCCATGAAGATTCATTGTTGGAATTTAGGATTTCAATAATATACAATCCTGATGTTAAGCTGTTTAATGTGACTTTGACTCGTTTTTTCCTTATCCCTTGCAATTTATTCACAACATGACCTGAACTATTCATGATTCTTATGTACCTAATTTCTTTCTCAGATTCTAGATAAACAGGCCCAAAGGTAGGGTTAGGGAAAATTTTCATATCAAGATCATCCCCTTGCGTACCGATACCAGCGATAATACAATTATCCAAATAATCTTCATTTTCCATAAAAGCATCAAATTCGGAAATCGACATTTCAGTTGTGTTAGGACGAATGTTTCCTACTACCTTGTTGTCTTTGATTCTTAAATAGAATTTACCACAAACGCTCAAACTAAATTCTCCCATCTTTTCTCCTAAATAGTTATTTGCCGCCCAACTTGAATCAATTGAATGAATATTCAATATCATTGTATCACCTATATTGAATTTATTTGTATATACCCTGCATAAAAAGCCATCGTCTCCCCAAACTCTGATCGTGTCTTGTAGAATACCAGCCAGATAAGAATCGAGAATTTTAACATCCATACCATGATTAAC
>CBDUIU010000064.1:0-11162 GCA_965367335.1 uncultured Saprospiraceae bacterium | reverse complement strand
GTAGTGACCGTTGATAATATAGATACGCTAAAACGCTTACGTGAGCATTGTGCCAATGACCGCCCTGACCGTCCTACTACGGACAGACCCTGCTTCCAGGTTGTTTACCCAGCAACTTTAGCCTTCCCGGATGGCAATACAATTGAAGTTGACTCAGCACGCGAACAACTGGCTGCTATCGCACGCTGGAAACGCGCAAATCCAACAGCTACAGAAAGACCCGCTTTGGCCTTCCCTTATGATGTGACATTAGCTGATGGAACTGTGGTAACTATTTCTGATGCAACTACTTTGGAACGGGTCAAAAACAGCTGCGATTAAATTCAAATTGAACGTATAAAATTTTAACCCCAATATTTACTTCAAAGTTTAAAACTGCCTTGGCTCCAGCTGAGGCAGTTTTTTTTTAATTTTTACATCTTTCGGGACAACGTTGCTCCTCTTTGCAAATTAAATTATTGCCCGGACAGGACCATATCCCGGATAGCTGATTTGACAATTTCTGTTTTTGACCAAAGAATGAAATGCCCTTCTCCTTCTAATAATTCCACATTTACTCTTGTACTATTAGTAAGCATTCGGCGGGCAAAATCTGCGTTTCCGGCAGGAACTAATTTATCTTTAGCACCCTGAATAACCGTCACGGGAACAGTAATCCTTGACCAGTAAGGAATCAATTTAGTTAGTTCATCTTTCAAGGGAATAATTTCACGGTTACAGGTGCGTAGTGCTTTTGGTGTAAGCAAACTGAATAAAGGCCAATCGAGCGTTTTTCTCCACCAGGTGTTTCCTTCCAGCTCTGGATCAATGGACGGAGCCACCATGACTAACCCGTCAACCAGCTCAGGATAATCAATTGCCATGCGCACAATCACCGGCCCGCCTAAGGAATATCCAACAAGAATCACACGTTGTTCCTGAAACTTCTTCAACAAAGGGGCCAATGCACTTGACTGTGCCTTCAGCTCTAACACTGCTTTTCCAAATCCGGAGTAACCAAACCCCGGACGATCTACCGCAACAAGGGTAGCCATATCACTAAACGTCGTATCGCCCAGGTAATCTAAAAAGTTATCCGATGAGCCTGGTGAACCATGAACAAAAATGACAGTCGTTTCCCTCGGGTCTTCCTCCACTTTCACATAATGCACCTTTTGGTCACCTTGATTGTATGTTTCGAACTGCGGGCTTACCTGCCCACGTGCAAGCAGTTGCTCTTCAAAGTCGGGATTCGAAGTTCTCATCGAAAAACAACCAAAATATAAGCAACCAAGGAAGGCAATAAAAACAAAACCAAAAAAGTATCGCTTTTTAAATTTCATATTCTTTGAAGAATTTTGTGTTTAAACCTCTAACCACTCTTTCCTAAACTGTATTAATTGATCGTCAATCCAGTTCTGAGATTGCGCTAAAAGAAAGCGCGGATCATTGCCAGATATTGCTTTACCAAAACTAACGTTCACCTCCGTTGTCGGTTTAGCAAAACATTCCAGGAAATGCCGAATAAAGGTATCATCATCTACCCAGGCATCATCAATATGCTTGTAATCAATCGCTACCGGATAAACCAGAAATCCTGCTTGAGCAGCCATATGAAAAGCTCCGGATTTAAAAGGTAGGGTTGCCGGTTGTTTGTGCGTAGTTCCTTCCGCGTAGTTGATTACGAAAAAACCCTCCGCTATCTTTTCCTGAATCGTATTCAAGATTGCTTTTCGGTGCTGCTTATCCTCTCGGTTCACGAATATAACCCCAGTCTGTCGGGCACCATAACCAATTAAAGGCCAATCATCAATTTGGATTTTTCCTACCGGATAAGCCAGAATTTGGTAAAACAAGGGAACAAAGTCAAAATAGGAGCGATGGTTGGAGACAATTAAGCCTGCTTCCTTCGGAACTTCTCCTCTGAATTTTAACTTTACGCCTAGGATTTTTACCATCAACCGAGCCCATTGCCTCCGTAAACGCATCGAACGACGAATATTAGTACCAAGTACAACTCCAGCTAATACAGCCACCAAAATAAGCGCCGCGGTAAGGATAATAAATGCTAGTAGTCGAATCAGACCTAATAATCTTGGCATTAAATTTCTTTTTTCAATGCTTCCAAAGTAGAACCCGGAACTTTCTTCAAATCCAGAATAATAAAACCATCTAATACATCGGAGAAGTTGGGGTCTACATTAAAACTGATAAACCGGGCATTCTGTTTCACATATTGCTTGAGCAGAACCGGCAAACGAAAATGATTGGGTTCGATTTCCGCAATAAATTTATCCAGATCACTGATAGTTGCCCCGACGTTTTTCATTAAGGTTTTAATGTCTACCTGAGCCGCTTCGAATTTAAAGGGACTACGTGGCTTAAGAAAACCAGCTAAATCTTTATCGTAAAAATATTGTTTAACAAATTCAATAATAATGCTCTTAGAGACATTCGAGTAATATTTACTGATACTTAGAGGGCCATACAAATAACGGTATTGAGGATTTTTTAATAAAAAAAACAGAATTCCCCGCCATAATAAAAACAGCGGCAAACGTTTTTTCTGATAGGTCTCCACAATAAAAGACCGGCCTAGCTCTACTGATTGTTTCATGATTGAATAAAATCCTTCTTTGATCTTAAATAGGCTATGAATATAAAAACCTGTTACACCATAACGTCGAAAGATCTCATCTCCTCTCCCCATTCTATAACCGCCAACAATACATTTAGCTTCCCGATCCCAGATGAATAATTGTTCGTAGTATAAATCATATTCATCCAGGTCCACTCGTTTTCCTGTCCCTTCTCCTACTGATCGAAAGGTAAGCTCCCTTAGGCGGCCAATTTCCTGGATAATGTTGGGAATTTCAATTGTTTGAGCTACATAGATGTCAAACTCAGCCTGCCTGGATAGCGGCTTTAACTTCATAATCTCTGCTTCCAATAAAGCGCCGGGAGTTGCCTCTTGTACAGGTATCTGTTTTGAATCTTCAGGTTGTGTTTGAAAATAAAACCGCTTCACTTCCAATGCTGACCCTAAAGCCATCATCTTGGCCAGAATAAACTTACGCAAGCGTCGGGTACTTTCAAAAGCATAGATGTCTTCCTTTTTAACCGGCTGACCTATCCTGACATGTAATTCCTGTTGGTTTAAAAATGGTTGCAAGCCCCCAGCTGTTAATTGCAGTGCCGGAACTTCTTTTCCGACATCCAATACGACTGGTAAAATTGGCACCCCCAGGCTACGCAACCGCTTAAACAATCTGCGCTGAAACTGAAAGCCCCGCAAGCCGTCCAGGCGCCCCGGCAATGGGTCAACAAACAAGGCAATGGGTTGACCAGACTGCACCGTTTTCTCTAATGCATCTAATTGGATCGGATAAAATATGGAGCTGAACAAATCGTTTTCCGAAGGTGGTATGGAAGCAATATGTGGCTGAATAGGCAGGTTGAGATTTTGGGCAGGAGGTATCAGTAATTGAAAGCCTTCTTTGTCGTTAAAAATTTGTAAAACAGCCAGCTCATCGATTCCGGGTAGTAATCGATTGGCTACAACGACATATGGCCCTTTCACCGGAATATTTTTAAGTTCAATCGGATTCACATCCAAAAGGACTTGGTAGTGGTCAAGTAGTTGTTGAAATTGTGATTTCAAAGTTTAATTGCTAAAAGTCGTTTTAGAAATAAATACAGTTACCCGTCAAGCTTTGCAGAAAAGGCTGATCTCGTTCAGCACCGTTTTTATAACAAATTTGTCAAAACAATAGGAAGGTTATTTATTAAATAGCAGTAAACACGGTGTTTATTACCTTTGCCCAACAAACATAAATAATTGAACCCTCTAAATAAAGAAAAAATCATGGATCGCTTAGTTAACTCGACAATTCGTACCCTTTGTCTGATCTTTGTCTTGTGTGGGACTTATTATACCCATGCACAAACTGGGGTTTCCCGGCCTTGGGCAGCCTCTATCGAATTCCAGGCTTATCCTACTGGTTTGATTCCGGGCATACGCATTCAAAAAGCGATTAACGACAAAGGCATGCTTCACATTAGGAGTGGTTACAATTTGGTAGATCATCGTGATTTAGGAGAACATGAGGACGAAACCGGAGGAGGTTTGGGAGGTACAATTGGCTATGATCATTTTATCAATGAAAATTACCTGGGTTGGTTTTTTGGCCCAAGGGTGGATCTTTGGTTTAATACAATCGACTGGAAAGACAACATCGGAGAAGTAACCGAAGTCACAGGTACCTCTGATGTCATTGTGATGCAACCGACACTGGAAGCCGGATATCGATTTCAGCTTGGTTCTGGTGACACCTATCTTTCGCCAACCGTTGCATTAGGTATGGAAATTAATGTAAAAACAGAAGGAGAGGAAGTAGGTCAAGGCGTTATTTTATTGTTAGGGATTTTGTTGAGCCAGCAATTTTAGCGACTATTGTAACAGTAAGTTTTGCCCAATTACAAATTTTGTCATCCTAAATTAATAGGCTAATAGATTACCAATCGCAACCTTGACCTTGTCGGCTGAGGGAATCATTGTTTTTTCTAACACACTGTTTAGCGGAATAGCTGGCATATCTTCGGAGCCAACTGTCCGTACCGGAGCATCCAAAGCTTCAAAACAATTTTCTGAAATACGGGCGGCGATACTTTGGGAGAAAGAATTACTGACCGGCTCTTCGGTAACGACCAAGCATTTATTATGCAGACGTACCGCAGTATAAATTGCGTCTTCATCCAAAGGATATAAAGTACGTAGATCCAGGACTTCTATTTTTCCAGGGAAAGCTTTTGCTGCATTCAGGGCCCAATGTACCCCCATACCATAGGTTACCACAACCAGGCTATCCCCTTTTGCTATCTTTTCCGCCTCGGCTTCCAAAGCCTTACGAGCTTTACCAAAAGGAATGACATAATTTTCATCAGGCTCAATCGTACGGGCGGCTTCTGTTCCGCTAACCTTTGACCAGTACAAGCCTTTATGTTCAAAGATCACGACAGGATTAGGGTCATAATAAGCAGACTTCATCAGCCCTTTTAAATCCGCTCCAGTACTTGGATAAGCAATTTTAATCCCTCGAATATTTGTCAAAACAGATTCCACACTGGAGGAATGATAGGGGCCTCCGCTTCCATAGGCACCGATTGGCACCCGCAGCACCATGCTTACTGGCCACTTGCCATTGGACAAATAACAAGATCGACTCACCTCCGTAAACAATTGATTCAGTCCTGGCCAAATATAATCCGCAAATTGTACCTCAACGATGGGCTTTAGACCCACCGCAGACATACCAACCGTACTGCCGACAATAAAAGCTTCTTGAATAGGGGTGTTAAAAACTCGATTTTCACCAAAAGTTTGGGCTAAGGTAGCTGCTTCACGAAACACTCCTCCTAACCGTGCTCCAACATCCTGTCCATACAGCAAACATTCCGGATGTTTTTCCATCAATTCTTTTACGGCAAACAGGGCACAGTCTACCATCACTTTCTCTTGTCCATTTTCCGGTTCACGTTCCCCTGTTTCTTCTGTAATTGGTGTGGGTGCAAAATCATGGGTAAATAGATCCTCCGGACGTGGGTCTTCGGCGGTTTTTGCCTTCGTAAAATCGGTTTCGACTACTTCTCTGGCAGTTTTTTCGATTTCTAATAACTCTTTCTCTTTACAACCTATTTCTAATAAATAATTCCGAAGGCGCGGATATGGATCCCGCTTTCTTTGTTCTTCCAAATCATCGCGATACCACTCCATACGCACCCCCGAAGTATGGTGATTAAGCAGAGGGACTTTTGCGTGAATCAAAAAGGGACGTCGCTCATCCCGCATGATTTGGATCACATCGCGAATGATATTATAAGACTCGACAAAGTTAGTTCCGTCAATGGTACGAACTTCAATCCCCGGAAAACCTTTTGCGTAAGCAGTAGCATCTGCCTGTCGAATTTCACTAGCATGTGCAGAGATATCCCACTCGTTATCCTGGATGAAAAATAAAATAGGAAATTGCCGGAGAGAGGCCATTTGAAATGCTTCGGATACTTCGCCTTCAGTTACAGAAGCATCACCAAGAGAACAGACCGTGATAGGAGCATCTTTGGAAACTGAATCCATTTTCGTTTGTTCCCGGTATTGCATGCCCATTGCTATCCCTGCGGCAGGGATGGCTTGCATCCCCGTTGCTGAAGACTGATGAGGGATTTTGGGGCGGTCGTCATCACGCAAGCTAGGATGAGCGTAATAAGAGCGACCACCCGAAAAAGGATCATCGCGTTTAGCCATCAATTGAAGCATTAGCTCGTATGGACTCACGCCAATCCCTAGCAGCATAGCATCGTCACGATAATAAGCAGACAAGTAATCCTGAGGAAGGAGTTGCAAACCTAATGCTAACTGGACAGCTTCGTGGCCGCGCGAGGTAGCATGAACATATTTTGAAACGAGTTTAAAATTTTCTTCGTAAACTTCCGTCAGGCTCTTGGCAGTGGCCATCAAATGAAACGCTCTGAGTAATATTTTTTTGGTTATACTTGGCTTGGTCTTGATCATGGATCGTTTTGGTATATTTGGTAAATTCAAGTCAGGTGATTGACAAAAGCGGTCCGATAAAATTAGTCCCCATTCAATCAGTTCTAATTTATAAAGTTTAAGCTCTGATTAATTCAATTCGGTGAGTATGGGCTTGGTGCTCGATTGCTGCAACTAAATCCTGTGAGTACTGTGTTTTACCGAAAGAAGCGTCCAGCACCTGGCGATCAACATCTTCTTTGACAAAATCATGATTTGCCGAGTCAATAAGATCAAAATCTAATTCAAACTCTTTTTCCGTACTAATTAACCGTAAGTGGTCTCGAGCCAGCTCAATCCGTTCAATTTCCGGCCAATCCCATTTATCGACAAAATAATCCTCAAAAGAAATAGCATTGTCACTAATATACAAAGTTGGCTGCGCATTTTGGAATATTTGGATAATATAATAAACCAATAAGACCCCTAACAAAATCGTGTTGAAACTAAATAAGGCATCGTAATAATGAATATATACCATATAAATCAAGCTCAACAGAATGCCGTGCCCAATCAGCTGCCCTTGCAGATTACTTCGCTGAGACAAAGGAATGCGGATTACTTCCCCCTCCAGGCGGTAAAAAAACACCCATTTTAATACAAAAAAGGCGGTTGTCCAAAACAGGTAGGCCTGTATGGCGATCAAATAAGTATTTTTGAAAAAAGACTGCTGCCCATTGGGGTCCACCAATAACATAACTACTCCCACCAGTAATAATAGCCAAGCTATCATATTAAATTTTCGAAACAACATCAAGCTTTAGATTTGAAGGCTCCGATTGCATTTTTTGCGTAATTAGATAAAACCAGTTTTCCACTAATAGCGGCTCTGTCATCCAATAATTCATTCCAATGGTCGGTGCCTTGCCAAAAGATTTTTTTCAGTTCCGTCATCGCTTCTGGGTTAGAACGAGCTAACTGCTGGCTTAGTTCATTTACAGCTAGATCCAAAGAATCAACATCATCAAATACCTCCGCATAAAGCCCTTTTGATTTTGCCCAGTCAGCCGTTTGCCAAGCCGTTGCATGGATAGCCAGTTGCGACATAGCTGAGCCGCCTACTTTGCGCGCCACTGCAGGCCCAACGACAAAGGGGCCAATTCCTACTGCTAATTCACTTAGCTTTATAGCTGCAAATTTTGTCGCTAAGCAATAATCTACTGCCGAAGCTAGTCCTACTCCACCGCCAACGGCCTTTCCTTGCACCCTTCCGATGATCAATTTAGGACAAGTACGACAAGCATTAATGACATTTGCAAATCCTAAAAAGAATTTTTTTCCCGTGGGAAAGTCCTCTATACTCATGAGTTCATCAAAGCTTGCTCCGGCGCAAAATGTACGCTCCCCTGCACTCTTCAAGATAATTACTTTTACCTCATCGTTCAGGCCGGTTTCTTTTATAGCTTGAGTTAGTTTGGCTAACAATTTTCCCGGGAGCGAATTATGAGAAGGATGAGAAAACGTTATGGTTGCTATCCCAAGGGGATCAATTTGTGTTTCCACTGATCCCAAAGTTCTACTATCAACTGTCATATCACTTATTATTTAAAAAAAACACCCATTAATCTTCTGCCAATTTCTTCACCATCGTCAGAATTGTAGCCAGTGCTACGGTTTCTCCGGTTTCATCATATACGTCTACCAAAAATTTTACAATTCCTTTCGCAACATCGTCCTCATCTTTTTTCTCTTGACTGATTTTTTCTTTAACGGTGAATCGTACGCCTATGGTCATCCCCGGATAGACGGGCTTGGTAAACCGGCATTCATCAATACCATAATTCAACAAAACGGGCCCTTTTTTAGGCTCTACAAAAAGCCCGGCCGCTTTAGCTAACACAAAATAACCGTGTGCGACTCGGCCCTCAAAGATAGTTCCGTCCAAAGAAGTCGCATCAGTATGCGCATAAAAATGATCCCCACTGACGTTGGCAAAATTGACAATATCTGCTTCCGTTACTGTATGCTTATGAGTAAAAACTGTTTCACCAATCTCTAGTTCTTCAAAATGTTTGCGGAAAACATGTACAGGCTTTTCCTTTTGTTTAGCGCCATACTGGAATACATTCGTGATGGCAGTCAAAGAGGTTGGTGTCCCCTGTATAGCCGTACGTTGTAGATAATGTTTAACGCCTCGTATACCTCCCATTTCTTCTCCCCCACCAGCACGGCCCGGACCACCATGGACCAATAAAGGCATAGGCGAACCGTGCCCTGTACTTTCTTTAGCAGACTCTCGGTTAAGTACCAGGATCCGGCCGTGATAAGCCGCTGCACCCAGCACATATTCACGAGCAATGCGATCATCAGCAGTCGCAATAGAACAACAGAGGGACCCTTTGCCCATATTAGCTAATTCAATTGCTTCATCCAATGACTTATAAGGCATTATGGTACTCACCGGACCAAAAGCTTCTACTTCGTGTACTTCTGTATATTTAAATGGATTTTCCTGGACCATTAGGATAGGAGATAAAAAGGCACCTTTTTCTTTATTCGCCCCCATCACCTCAAAATTATTCAGGTCGCCAAAAACAATCTGACTGGAAGCCGCAAGTGTGGCTACCCGTTCTTTTACCTCCTCTACCTGAACTTTTCCAGCCAATGCGCCCATTCGCACACCCTCTACCGCCGGATCACCGATAGTAGTTTTAGCCAAAGCTTTTCCCAAAGAAATTTGTACATCTTCAACTAAGTGTTCCGGCACAAAAACACGGCGAATAGCGGTGCATTTCTGGCCACATTTAGTTGTCATTTCCTTTCGTATTTCTTTAACAAAAAGCTCAAATTCCGGAGTTCCTGGAACGGCATCCTCTCCCAGTACGATACAATTTAAGGAGTCAGCCTCCATGTTAAATGGCACGGCTTCTTCGAGAAGCCTGGGATTAGATTTTAACATCCGACCAGTAGTTGCAGATCCAGTAAAAGTAACAATATCTTGATTTTGCACATGGTCTAAAATGCCATTGGCGGAACCGCAGATCAGCTGTAAGGCTCCATTAGGCAAAATTCCACTATTAATAATTTCCTTAACGAAGGCTTCTGTCAGATAACTTGTGATGGTGGCCGGTTTAACGATAGCAGGTACACCGGCTAATAAGTTCACCGCAATTTTTTCTAACATCCCCCAAACTGGAAAATTAAAAGCATTAATATGAATAGCTACCCCTCTTTTAGGAACCATGATGTGATGTCCGATAAAAGTTCCTTCTTTTGATAGATTTGCAGCCTCTCCGTCAACATAGAAAGTTTCATCGGGAAATTTTTTTCTTAAACTGGCGTAAGCGAACAAAGTACCAATCCCTCCATCAATATCAATCCAGCTATCGGCATTAGTAGCTCCAGTTTGGTAACTGAGCGGATAAAATTGTTTGCGGATTTTGTGTAGATATAGAGCTAACGCTTTGATCATGCGCCCTCTTTCATGAAAAGTCATCTTACGAAGAGATGAACCTCCAATTTGACGGGCATGGTTCATCATGTCGGAAAAGTCAAGTCCCTCACTCGTTGCATGAGCAATAATTTCCCCATTAATTGCATTAAAAAGCGGTTTCCCTTCTCCTTTTCCTTCGATCCATTGATCTAAGGCATAATTTTTGATTTTCATCTAAGACTTGGTTTTATAACAGTAAATTAAGGTTGTTACAAAAGTACAACAACTTAGATAAACCGAGGTTGATAACACAAATTGAAATTAAAAACAATAACTGGCAGAAATGAATGCGTTTTTAGGCAGTTATTTAAAAAAGTAGATAATAAATTATATGAATTGTATAAGTTGTCACAATTTTTGTGATGTTGATATTGAGATTATAAAAACGAGTAATTAATTTTACCGTACTATATAACCTGTTCCTCCCTTTAAGTTTTTCCTCCCTCGTAATTTCATCCATACCTCCTTGGCATTTCACTCCCTTCGTTCTTTGTCAAAATGACTTATAATGAATTATTATACCATTTTTTGACTATAAAATTTTTGACTCCATGAAAAAGCTAAATGAAAGTAAGAAGAGTTTAGGGGCTAATTCCAAACTCTCAAAATTACAAGCTTCTCGACTAAAAGGAGGTGTAATCGGAGACAATGTTCCTGTACCACCACCGCCACCAGATATACCTTCTTCAGGAGATGGAGGTTATGGCGGCTAGTCCAGAGCATATCATAAAATCTATCTGTTAAACTAAATGGATGAACTCAGACAAAGTAGCGATTTGATAGTTTGCTTTTTCATCCATAGACTACTACTCCCCCCTTTTGATCATTTGAAAATGATCCACTAATATGGCTTTATTAATTATTTTTTGACTATAAAATCTTTCAGCCCATGAGAAAGCTTGATGAAATCAAGAGGGGTTTGGGTTCTAAATCCAAACTTTCGAGGCTACAAGCCTCACGTTTGAAAGGGGGGTTAACGGTAAACTTAGGTATCGCCACTGTGTCGGTATCTGTTCCACCGCCACCACCAGACGTGCCATCTTCAGGAGATGGCGGTTACGGCGGCTAAGCAATTAGCCCACGCAAGGGATTCATTTATTTGAATCCAATGGATGTCTGAAGACGAACTAACAATATGTTGGTTCGTCTTTACCTCCATTTATT
>CBDUIU010000063.1:0-11200 GCA_965367335.1 uncultured Saprospiraceae bacterium | reverse complement strand
TGAATGCCATTGTGGAGCACCCGATCCATATATTAAACATTTCAACTGACACCGGTAACCCAGTGTTATCCAGTCCACAAAGATTGATTAGTGTAGAGAAGGGCGCTCAGCTCAACCTCATTGAAAGTTATCACAGTGCAGCTAAAAATGCTGCGGCGAATTTTACCAATGCCGCTACGCGGATTTGGGTTGGGAAAAATGCCAAAGTAGACCACTACCGGATTCAGGTAGAAAATACCCAAAGCTTTCAGGTAAACCAAACCGAAGTAAGCCAACTGCGGGATAGTACCTATAGTTCTTATGTCGTTGACCTTGGTGGACGAATTGTTCGCAACAACCTGGCTTCCATCCTCAAAGATTCTAACACCATGACAAATCTATATGGTGTTTATTTAGGTACTGGTGAGCAGCACATTGATAATCAAACTTTTATGGATCATGCCTTCCCGCATTGCAATAGCAATGAAATGTATAAAGGCATTTTGACAGATAAAGCCAAAGGGGTATTCAATGGTAAAGTGATCGTCAGGCCGGATGCGCAAAAGACCAATGCTTTCCAGCAAAGTAGCAGTCTGGTGCTTTCGAATAATGCCGTGATGGACGCTAAGCCTCAGTTGGAAATCTTTGCGGATGATGTTAAATGCTCTCATGGCGCAACCATAGGTCAGTTAGACGACTCGTCAATTTTCTACCTACGTACACGTGGATTATCAGAAACCCAGTCTCGCTCGCTTTTACAATTTGCTTTCGTAGGTGAGGTGTTGGAAAACTTTCCGATTGAGCAGGTTAAGGACTGGGCAAATAGATTTGTCCAGGAAAAATTTTAATAGAGGTCACCTGCTTGATGTAGTGTGGACATGCATAATGACGTTGTTTACACAAACGCTGATTGTTAATGCACTGCTCTGTGTCACTGCCCATTGGATTAGGAAGAGAGTAGACATCAGTGTGATCTCAGGTAAATATTAATTTCAATGGAATCAACGACTATCAATACGGCTACTCAATTCGACGTCGAAAAAATTCGCCGGGATTTCCCCATTCTCCATACCGAAATGCGTGGAAAACCGCTGGCCTTTCTTGATAATGGTGCCTCTAGTCAAAAACCAAAAGTAGTTATTGACCGGTTGGGGGCTTATTACAAGACAGAGAATACCAATATTCACCGGGGCGTTTATCAACTAAGCCAGGTAGCCACTGAAGCTTACGAAGCCGCTCGGGTGAAAGTGCAACAGTTCCTCAATGCCGCTTCAGATAAGGAAATCATCTTTGTTCGCGGAACAACTGAAGGGATTAACCTGGTCAGTGCTGCTTATGGTCGTAAGTTTATTGGCGAAGGTGATGAGGTGATTATCTCTGCTATGGAACATCACTCGAATATAGTTCCCTGGCAAATGTTATGTGAGGAAAAAGGCGCTATACTTCGTGTCATTCCCATGAACGACGCGGGCGAACTGGACATGAAAGCTTACCGGGAGCTGTTGAATGAACGGACTAAAATGGTTGCTATCATTCATGTTTCAAATACGCTGGGAACGATCAATCCCGTAAAAAAGATCATTGAACTGGCGCATGATAAAAATGTACCTGTTTTGTTGGATGGTGCTCAGGCAACCCCCCATATGGCAGTTGATGTACAAGACCTGGATGTTGATTTTTATACGTTTTCGGGTCATAAGATTTTCGGCCCTACGGGTATAGGTATTTTGTATGGAAAAGAAAAGTGGCTAACTGCCATGCCGCCTTATCAGGGTGGAGGAGATATGATCAGGTCGGTTTCTTTTGAAAAAACGACTTATAACGACCTGCCCCATAAATTCGAAGCTGGTACACCTAATATTGCTGCTACGATTGGACTTGGGGCTGCTATTGACTATATAAATAGTATTGGTTATGACAATATCGCTATCCACGAAAAAGCATTGTTGGATTATGCGACCGAGCAACTTTCTCAGATTAAAGGATTGAGGATCATTGGTACGGCGAAAGAAAAGGCTAGTGTGATCTCATTTATTATGGATTGTGCCCATCCGCATGATATTGGCCAAATGTTGGATTATGAAGGCATTGCCGTAAGAACGGGGCACCACTGTACCCAACCGATCATGACGCGTTACGGTATTCCAGCAACCACCAGAGCAGGCTTTGCTTTTTATAATACCAAAGAAGAAGTCGATCGCTTAGTCATAGCCTTAAAGAAGGTCCAGGAGATGTTTGGGTAATTTGTTTTTAAACCACCGACAGCACAATAGGTTATAGCAAGGGATGGTGGGTGTGTTAGCGAAGTTGTTATAGTTTTTGATTCTGAACCACCGACAGCACGATAGGTTATAACCCGTAATAACTTTTTGCGAAGCAAAAAACCAACCCCGTAATAACCCAAAAAACAAGCGAAGCGAAGCTTCCAAAACCTTGTTTGACTGGCCAGACAGGCCGTAACGAACCTCAAATAAACAGTAAAAATAAAGATACCATTCAATGGAAGATCTAAGAGAATTATACCAACAAGTCATCCTCGACCACAACAAGAATCCGAGGAATTTTCGCTTGATGGAACCCCATACGCACGAAGCAGAAGGTGACAACCCATTATGCGGCGATCACATCAATATTTATCTGCAAATGGAAGGCGATGTTATTAAGGACATTAGTTTTCAAGGAAAAGGGTGTGCGATCTCAAAGGCCTCAGCCTCTTTAATGACTGGAGAGCTTAAAGGAAAAACCATAGCGGAAGCTGAAGAAATATTTGAGCAATTTCACCAGTTGGTAACAGATAAAAATTTGGTGCCCGATATTGATGAGCTCGGCAAATTGGCTGTTTTCGCTGGCGTTCGCTCATTTCCGCTTAGGGTCAAATGTGCTAGCCTTGCCTGGCATACCATGAAGTCAGCCGTTAAAGGAATAGAAAAGGCAAGTACCGAGTAATTTTCATCTGGACTTGAACTACTGAATTACAAAATAGAATATGACATCAGCAGTAATGAATAAAGAACTATTAGAGGCCAAGATCATTGAGGCCATCAAGACTGTTCATGACCCGGAAATTCCGGTAAATATCTATGAGCTTGGGTTGATCTACAAAGTAGAGTTAAAAGATAATGGACAGGTCTATGTTGAAATGACCCTGACTTCTCCGGCTTGCCCCGTTGCGGAAGCTTTGCCGATGGAAGTACAGCAGAAAGTCAGTGAAGTTGAAGGAGTGACAGACGTGGATCTGCGGGTGGTATTTAGCCCACCTTGGAGTAAAGACTTAATGAGCGAAGAGGCTAGGTTTGTATTGGATATGATGTAAAATATTAAAACGTTTTGCTTTGGAGGGGGTCTTGCATCCAAATCACCCCCAAGCCTAGCGGCCCTTAGCGGCAAAACCACAACTTAACTATCTAATAATGAAGATTTCTTCACAAGACGAATATGGCTTACGATTAATGCTTCGCCTCGCCAGTACCTTGAGTGAGGAAGGTCTGAGTATTCCGCAACTCAGCGAACAGGAAGGCCTTTCAGAAGCTTATGTCGCTAAGCTCACCCGGATTTTACGGATGGCTGGGTTGATCAGTAGTACCCGAGGGCATAAGGGCGGGTATCAGCTTGCTCGTCCGGCCAATGAGATCCATGTGGCTGAAGTTCTGAAAGCAATCAGTGGCTCTTTATTCGACGAAGATTTTTGTGGGAACCATACGGGTGGGCTGCGGTTTTGTACCCACTCCGTGGACTGCTCGGTTCGTTCGCTTTGGAAAGTGGTTCAAATGACATTAGATAAATTATTATCACAGATTACCTTGGCCGATCTTTTAGGAGATGAGATGGGATCCGTAGCAATGTTGAAAAATTTAGTAGAAAAGACGTTGCAAGATTAGGCCTCAATCTTCTAAATAGAGCTTGGCTCCCGCCAACTCACCCAAAGCATGGACATCTCCGGCAGCCTTTGCCACATTCATTCCCGCCTCGTAAGTATTAATTGCTTTCTCTAATTCGTTTTTGCCTTCGTAAAGTTTCCCTAAATGGTAATATAAGCCGACATAGCTGGGGTCTGTTTCCTGTAGCTTCAGATACCAGTCCAAAGCAGCATCGGAATCACCTAATTTTTCCTGCTCTTTTGCAATGGCGAAAAGGAGGAAAGGGTCATTAGGCGTAGACTCAAGAAATTGCAGTAGTTGATTTAATCGATTCATAGATCAGGTTAAATATGGTCGTAAACCGCGAAAATACGGATATAAATGCAGTTGAGATCTTTTTAAAGACTTGGAAATAAACTAGCCTGTTGGGTATTAAAAGAGACTATAATAATACGTGCATTGTCAGCTTGAAGATACACATATAAAAAGCCCCGGATGATTATCAGCGAATTTTCGCTAAAATGACAATTTTTTGACCCATTTTTGACTATATTTGCACCGAAATTGCTAACCCTTTTGGATTGGGGACGTTAGGTAGAGGGGCAGAGGTATTAAAGGGGGCAGAAGGGCCAGAAGGGGCAAAGGGGAGCTAACTTAAAAAACATCTAATCAAAGAATATCCAAAATAGATTAACCGATGAAGTTACTTGTTTGTATTAGTAAAACACCGGAAACCACGGCAAAGATCGAGTTTGCAAATGGCAATACGACCTTTGATGAGTCTGGTGTTCAATTTATCATGAACCCTTATGACGAATGGTATGCGCTGGTTCGCGCCCTGGAATTAAAGGAAGCAGCCGGTGGTACGGTAACCATTATTAATGTTGGACCTCCAGCTAATGATACTGTTATTCGTAAAGGTCTGGCTATTGGTGCGGATGAAGCCGTCCGAATCAATACCGAGCCTAAAAGCGCGCTTTACGTCGCTAAGCAGATTGCGGAATATGCTAAAGACAAAGGCTTTGATGGCATATTTCTAGGAAAAGAAACCATTGACTATAATGGCTCGGAAGTAGGCGCTATGGTTGCTGAATTTCTCGACCTGCCGTTCATTTCCTATGCAACTAAGCTAGAGGTGGAGGGTAATCAGGCAACGATCACCCGAGATATTGAGGGTGGGGCAGAAGTTGCTGAGCTGGAAACTCCTTTTGTGTTAAGTGCAGCTAAAGGTTTGGCCGAACAACGTATTCCTAATATGCGTGGGATCATGATGGCCAAGCGCAAGCCATTAAATGTAATCGAGCCTGTTGCCTTTGAAGATCCGTCAGTGGTGGTGAGCTTTACCAAGCCTGATGCTAAGTCAGCGGTTAAATTGGTTGATCCGGAAAATATGGATGAACTGGTGCGGCTATTACATGAGGAGGCAAAAGTAATTTAATCGAATCTGATCACAATTGTTGAGGTAGTTTTGGGGAGATGGTTTATGAGTTATGAGTTTTTTACACAAACGACCTCCAATTCAATTTTATCAAATAAAAAAAACCAAACATAATGGTCTTAGTATATGCCGAGAGCCCACGGGGTCAATTTAAAAAATCCGCATTTGAAGCGGTCACTTATGGAAAAAAAGTAGCCGAAGTACTGGGGACTGAATGTACTGCTTTAGTGTTGGGAAATGCCGAAGATGCCGGTCAACTGGGTAAATTTGGTGCCGCCAAGGTTTATCAGGTAAAAGGAGATAACCTGGCAAATTTTGACAGTCAGGTTTATACCAAAATTATCGCCGATGCGGCAAATCAATTGAATGCTTCTGTGGTAATTGTCAGTCATAGTTCTTCCGGTAAATCATTGTTAGGTCGTCTGGCAGCTCGTATGAATGCAGGGTCTGTGGCAGGTGTCAATGCAGTACCTACTAACGATGGCTCTTTTAAAGTAAAAAAGAATGTATTCTCCGGCAAGGCAATTGCGGAATACGAAGTGAATACAGCCGTAAAGGTATTGTCGCTAATGGGGAATAGTTTTCCGCCGCAAGCGACCGGTGCTCCTGTAGCTGTAGAAGAATTGGCCATCGAAGTGCCAGCAAGCCGGATTAAGGTAAAAGAGGTGAAAACGGAAGAAGGAACTGTTCCATTACCGGAAGCGGAACTTGTTGTTTCTGCTGGTCGCGGGATGAAAGGCCCGGAGAACTGGGGGATCATTGAAGAGCTGGCCAAAGAACTCAATGCAACAACCGCCTGTTCACGTCCGGTAGCGGATGCAGATTGGCGTCCTCACCACGAACATGTAGGGCAAACCGGTGTCGCCATTCGCCCGAATCTGTACATTGCAGTTGGCATATCCGGTGCGATTCAGCATTTGGCCGGTGTGAATAGCTCCAAGGTGATCGTAGTGATCAACAAAGATCCTGAGGCACCTTTCTTTAAGGCAGCTGATTACGGGGTGCAGGGCGATTTGTTTGAAGTGGTACCACGCTTAACGGAAGCCATAAGAAAGTTCAAAGCATCACAAAACTAATAGTTTGCCTTGCCTAAGGGCGAGGTTGGAACCACATAAAAGTTGATTTAAGGGGCCGGGCAATAGCTTGGCCCTTTTTCCAATCAATCAATCAATAGGGAAGAAGCGTTTAGGATAAGAAGGGAGCAGCCAATTAAACATAGGAAATTAAGGATACTTTGCGATTGAATGGCTTATTTTAACTATCGAAAGCCCACAAGTAAATGATAATTGGCAAGTGGCATATCTTCATTCTACTTTTCATTTTCTGATAAAACAATCTATTCCCACTTCCAGTTATATCAAATAATTTCTCTATCTTTGTGCCCGCAAAAACAGCAGGGCGATTTGAATATTTGGGAAATATCTTCTACCTTAACTAAGAGAATTCAGCTTGCAAAGTCAGTGATAATTCACGTTGAATCTTCTGGTGCCTGGGGTAAAGAAATTCCTTAACATATGACAAATCTCCTAAATGCTTGGTTTTCAGCCAATGGCACAAAAATTGGTTATTTGTAGGGAATGCCCCATCGGCAATTCCGTTGAACCAAAAATTCCTCTCAGGACGCATGAATATGAAAAAAGTCGAACTGGACATCGTGGCGCTTTCTCATAGTGTAACCCAATCGCACAATTACGCTGTAGTATTGGGAGAACGAGATGGTTCTCGCCGCTTGCCGATCGTTATTGGTGGCTTTGAAGCACAAGCCATCGCTGTTGCGATGGAAAGAATGACTCCTAATCGCCCCCTAACTCATGATCTATTCAAAAATGCGCTCGAAACATTTGACGTCGAGCTTAAAGAAGTTGTCATCAACAACTTGTTGGATGGTATCTTCTATGCGCGCTTAATCTGTTTAAAAGATGGTGATTTAGTGGAGATCGATTCACGCACTTCTGATGCATTGGCGATGGCGGTTCGTTTTGAATGCCCTATTTTTACGTATGAATTTATTCTCGATGCCGCCGGTGTAATTCTGGAAGAACCTGAAGAGGAGGGTGTCGGCTCTTCCAGTGAATCTGAAGAAGAAGTGGTTCCGGTAAAGCGCTCTCGTAAAAAAAAGAAACCAACTTCCTTGTCTCAGTATTCTGACGAAGATCTCAATCGCATGTTAGATGAAGTTCTGGCAGATGAGGATTATGAAAAAGCGGCTAAGATCCGTGATGAAATAAAACGTCGGGAAGAAAGCTAAAATCTAGCTTTTTTTCGAGGATAAAAATAAAAGCGCAAGTTCCGAGCAGGGAACTTGCGCTTTTTCATTATTGGATTATCCATCGGAGTATCCGTATTCAAATATTTAGCCGACCAACTTGAAATTAATATGGCACCAGGGTCTACGCTTTTTCTGTTAAAAATTCACTTTTTTCAACACCTTAATTACCCGTTCAATCATTTCCGCGCTGACTTCCAGGTGCGTAACAAAACGAACGGTATGCGGCCCAAAGGCCGTAGCCAAAATATCTTCCGCAGCTAGTTTGTCCAACAGACTTGCCGCTGTAATAGATTCCGGTAAATCAAAAATTACAATATTCGATTGTACGGGACGCACAGCGGTGACATAAGGTAGCGCCTCCAGGGCCTTACCCAAAACGCTCGCGTGTTCATTATCCTGTTTTAATCGGTCCACATGATGATCCAGGGCATAACTACCCGCTGCAGCTAAAAAACCGGCCTGCCGCATGCCTCCACCCATTACTTTTCGGATCCGCCGCGCCTGCCTGATATCCGCCGCATCTCCGATTAACAATGAACCTACGGGAGCACCTAGTCCCTTTGAAAGACACAAGGAGATACTATCAAAACATTCCCCAACCTGAGCGGGCGTTTCCCCGGTTTCGACCAAGGCATTAAAGAGCCGGGCCCCATCCAGGTGTAATTTTAACTGGCGTTGCTGACAGAGTTTTTGAATAGGACGAATTTCTGCTAAGGTATAAATACTGCCCCCTCCTTTATTACACGTATTTTCCAGCACAACCAAACTCGTTCTTGGCAACCAGTCATAATCATCTTTGATCGCTGCTTCCACCTGAGCCGCGGTGACCTTTCCATTATTGCCCTGGAGTAAATTAATGCCAACCCCGGAATTATAAGCATATCCTCCTGTTTCGTATTGATAAATATGAGAAGTCCAATCGCAAATAACTTCGTCTAATGGTTGTGTATGAACTTTAATGGCGATCTGATTGGTCATCGTGCCGGATGGGCAAAAAATAGCAGCGGCTTTCCCAAAAAGCCGGGCTACTTTTTCCTCCAGCGCATTGATGCTAGGGTCCTGACGGAAGACATCATCGCCAACCGGAGCGGCCATCATCGCTTCCCGCATTTGGGGCGTGGGTTGGGTAACAGTATCGCTGATAAGGTTAATGGTCATATCCGATAAATTAATGATTAATGGAATGTAGAGTTATTGGAATAGTGTTAACATAAAAGATTATTATCTAGGCTGAATGACTACTAATTATTGAAAATTCAGTAATTGTGATAATTGAAATCAAACATCGTTATTTTTTTGGGAAAATTCATTTTTCCTAAAAAAAGAGTAATTTGGAACTTCGCAGTAAATCATAGAATCTTTGCATCCAATTTTTTCTATTCTAACCCAATTTATTACCCGTCAACTAGCTGAGGAAGACGAATGGGAGTGGCGTCGTCAACAAGTGCAACGCTTTGCGGAGCAATTGTTTGAAACCAGCTGGAACGAACCCTTACGTGAGCTCACTGAGACAGCAGAATGGGTGGAACTTCGTGGAGGGCAACGCCTCTTTGATGCAGGGGAGACCGCAGACTCTATGTATATGCTGATTAGTGGACGTTTACAGATATTGGTGGAGGATACGGAAAATAAGTCCAAAGTAATTGCTGAGATCGAACGGGGAGAACTGGTGGGAGAAATGGCTTTGTATACAACGGGACAACGTAGCGCGGCGGCCTTTGCCATGCGGGATTCCGTGTTGGTGAAAATTGGTCAGGCGCATTATCGAAAAATGCTATTCAAATATCCCAAGCTAAATTTTAAGTTATCTAAGTTGATCATTGAGCGGTTATTAAGAAGTCAAAACGGAGAACAGCGTTATCCGATCATTTCTAAAATTGCTAACCTTGCCATTGTTCCTGCTAGCCAGAATGTAGATATACCGGCCTTTGTCAATCAGCTATTGATCAGTATAAGGAAGTATGGTCATACCATGTGGTTAACAGCAGATCGGTTTGATGGATTTATTGGGAAAGATGGGATTTGTCAGACACCGGGTGCTGGTTTTATCCATCAATGGATCAATAACTGGCTGGATAAAATGGAGCAGGAGCATGAATTTGTTCTATTGGTGGCAGAGGAGGAATTAACGGAATGGACAAAGCGCTGTATTCGTCAGGCAGATAAAATTTTGTTGGTTGCTAATGCGGATGACCGTCCTCGCCCCGGAGTTATTGAGCAGTGGATCGATAGTCAGCAAGATCGAAATATACGTACCAGAGAAGACATTGTACTGATTCAGTCAGGTGAAACCGTTGACGAGGGGATTAGCAACTGGCTGGCTTCGCGGGAAATCGATCAGCATTATAATGTACGAATGGGAAAGCAGCCAGATTTAGATCGACTTGCGCGGATCATGACCGGTAATGGTGTTGGCTTAGTCTTGAGTGGTGGTGGAGCTTTGGGGGCGGCACATGTGGGGGTCTATAAAGCCTTGGTAGAAGCCGGGATTGAAATTGATATGATTGGAGGAACCAGCATCGGCGCGATTATCGGTGGGATGATTGCTCAGGATAAGCCATATGAAACTATTCTAGCAAACACCCAGGAATTTTTAAGAGATAAAAATCCATTAAATGATTATACAGTTCCATTTATCTCTTTGTACCGGGGACATCGATTAAATAAAGTTTTAAAACACCTTTTTCCCGGACGTATAGAACAATTGTGGAAACCATTTTTCTGCATGTCTAGTGATTTTAACCGTGCTCAGATGGTGATTCATGAAAGAGGCTTGTTATGGAAATCTATCCGTGCCAGTGTTTCTTTACCCGGTATCTTACCTCCGGTTATTCTCAACGGCCAGATTTTGATCGACGGTGGTTTGTTGAATAACCTCCCGGTGGACATCATGCGTCAACAAGGTGTTGGGAAAATCATTGCCGTAGATCTTCGGGAAGGCTCCAGTATTAACTATCAGTTGAAGGAAGGCAACATGCCGGTGTGGCATCAGTTGCTCCGCAATCGATTTAAACGGCGAAGGCAAAACCAGGATATCCCTCCTTTCCCTGGTATCGTTGATATTCTGGTTGGATCCAGTATTCTCGGTTCTATACGTTATAGTAAATCCCTCCGTCACCTTGCTGATATTTATCTGACGCCTCCGACTATCGGTTATGGTTTGTTGGATTGGAAAAAATTTGATGAGATCTTAGAGAAGGGCTATTTATATGCAAAGGAACAACTAAAGGATGAAGGCTTTACTTAGGTGTTACGGAAGAAGCTGAAGGCTTGAGCTAAACTTTTTTCACATGGAATTGCCTTTCCTCCCACCTACGCGAGATGGCTCAGCCTATGCTGCTAATAGCCTGGTGGACAGCGTTGAAATTCGCTCACCATGCAGCGCCTGGCTAACAGTTTCGCATTTTCACATCAGCTTATTTTTATAATCTACAGCCCAATTGCTCTCCCTCCAACTGATTGTAATCCACCTTTTAGCTTATCCGTCAAATCCATTACCATTTTATACTGTCGGTATTTCGATTCAATCCGTGGGATCAGTTTCACCAAATCCGTTACGTAAGATTTTTGCAACATGGAAGCGCCAAGCGCAATTTTTTCAAAAGTGGACAAGTCTTTCTGCCAGGCGCTGATCTCTTTAAACAGCAAATCAATATT
>CBDUIU010000062.1:0-11305 GCA_965367335.1 uncultured Saprospiraceae bacterium | reverse complement strand
GGTAAAGCAGATAGCCACCTGCTTTAATTCAATTTACATAGATCATCTGTTCGCCAGACAGACCAAAGGTAAAACAATAGTTTTTAAAATAAAAACAAAAACAACATTTTATTTTTTGTAGTCTTCGTATCCTTCTCGTTCCAATCGTTCATATTTAACAGCCACACCATCTGCTAACTCCTTCTTATAGTTAATCATCCGATCCAAAATAGCAGGATCGGAAGTTCCCAGTATTTGGGCGGCTAATATTCCAGCATTCTTAGCTGCATTCAGCGCAACGGTAGCCACCGGAACACCATTTGGCATTTGCAAAATGGATAAAACCGAATCCCAGCCATCAATAGAATTGGATGATTTAATGGGGACACCTATGACAGGTAAGGGAGATAAAGAGGCAACCATACCCGGCAAATGTGCAGCACCACCAGCTCCAGCGATAATAACACGGATACCACGTTGATGTGCCTCTTGAGCAAATTGAAACATGCGTTGAGGTGTTCGATGCGCTGATACTACGGTGAGCTCAAAAGAAATATGCTGCGATTTTAAAAAATCAGCCGCCTGACGCATAACCGGTAAGTCAGAGTCAGAGCCCATGATGATGCTAACGAGTACTTGGCTCATGTAATAATCTTTAAAGTGTTTTTAATTAGGGCGGCTTTAGACTTAGCCTCTTCCACGGAATCCGCAATAACCGTAGCATGCCCCATTTTTCGAAACGGTTTAGTCTGAGTCTTTCCGTAGATATGTAGGTATGCTCCTTCGATTTTCAAACAGTCAAACAGCCCTTGGTAAACCGCATCTCCCGTATGCCCTTCAGCACCCAAAAGGTTCACCATGACGGCAGGCGTTTTCATTTTAGTACTTCCAAGCGGTAAATTTAAGACTCCGCGAATATGTTGTTGAAACTGAGAAGTATAATTACTTTCAATGGTGTGATGACCACTGTTATGAGGACGCGGTGCCACTTCATTGATAAGCAGGTTTCCTTTTTTATCCAAAAATAGTTCTACAGATAACAGTCCACATACATTATATGCCTCGGCTGTAGCAACAGCTAATTCCTGGGCTTGTTTTTCCAGGGTAGGAGAGAGGCTGGAAGGGGAAAAGAGATACTCTACTAAATTGGCTTCCGGATGGAACTCCATGCCGACTGCAGGATAAACTGCAACATCGCCATTTTCATTTCTGCATACCTGGACGGCAATCTCCAGATCAATATCAACTAAAGATTCGATCATGCATGGACCAGATAAAACTTTAGTAAGGTCAGAGGCTGTTCGAATCACCGCCACTCCTTTACCGTCATAACCAGCTTCCCTTGATTTCTGTACAAACGGTATAGACAATTCACCACTGGCAATTGCTCGCCGAACAGCTTCCTTATCGTCATAAAGTTGAAATGGAGAAGTGGGTAGATTATGTTTTTGGTAAAATAGTTTTTGCAGCCCTTTATCCTTAATGATGTCCAATACCTCAGGTGCCGGGTGTACTTTTTTTCCCATTGCTACTAATTCGTGCAAAGCCTGGGTGTCCACATGCTCGATCTCTATGGTGAGGACGTCCACTTGTTTTCCGAAAGCCAGAACAGCTTCATAATCTTTGAAATTTCCTTCAACAAAATGAGATACATGAGGACCAGCTGGGAAGCTTTTATCCAGGTCCATCGCCCAGATTGTTAAGTCCCAGGGACTGGCAGCCTGGGCCAGCATTTTGCCGAGTTGTCCTCCGCCAAGGATCCCTAATTTAAAATTGGTATTGATCACAGTTCTTATTGTTATTTATGCGAGTAAAGGTAGCCTTTTGTATGGAGAGTAATGGGAATATCCGTTTATTAAGACATCTATTTATTTTACTCAGTTAAAATTTTCTCGCAATATAATTTTTAATTAATAAAGAACTCATCATAAGGTGTTAAAAAACCGAATTTAGAAAATCCTGATTATTTGAAAGCAGATATTAATTAATATTGTTTGAAAGTGAATTAAGGAGAGCATTGCCCAAGCAACAAATTCAAGAAGATCAACTTTAAAAGGAAGGGTGATTTTCGAAAAAATGATTAAAGTTCATCAAGTTTCTTTTTCCCTCGCTGTATGCTTTTATATAACTTACCGAGTTGTTTATCCTTTTTTCGTTTTTCTACAATGGTGGTATTGAAGCGTTGCTGTTCTCGCTCCATTTTTAAAAAATTCGCATAGCTGTCTTCATCGAGTTCACCATTTTCGACAGCTGCAATGATTGCACAACCTTTTTCATGGACATGGGTACAATCTTTATATTTGCATTGGGCTGCAAGTTCCAGAAAACTGTCGAAAGTTTGCTCCAGACCACTAGACATTTCTGTTATTCCGACTTCTCGCATACCTGGATTGTCAATGATAATTCCACCATTTTCCAAAACGATTAACTTCCGGAAAGAGGTTACATGTTTTCCACGTTGAGTTCCTTCACCTATAGCTCCTGTTTTCATAATTGACACGCCGCTAATGCTATTGATCAAGCTGGATTTACCAACTCCTGAAGATCCTAATAAGCAATAGGTTTTGTGTTTAACAATATGATTTCGTAATTCACTCAGTCCTTCTCCCGTCTCGTTACTAATAGCGAACACCAAAACATTTTGAACCCGCGACTTGATCTGAGCTAACAAGTCTTGAAGCGCTTGGTCTTGAATTAAGTCAATTTTGCTCAGGATGATAATAGGGACAACGTTAGATGAATAACAAATTGTCAGATAACGTTCTATACGATTGATGTTAAAATCTCTATCGACGCCTTGGACGATAAAGGCGAAATCAATATTTGTCGCAATAATTTGTTTTTCGCCGAACTTGCCAATAGCCTGTCTTTCGAGGATAGAATTTCTGGGAAAAACAGCATGGATTAAAGCCTTTTGCTCATCATATTCGGAAAAGGCAACCCAATCTCCGACGGCAGGAAAGTCAAAACGACTATTGGCCGTAAATCTCAAATGCCCAATGATCTCTGCATCGTAGCTTTGTTCATCGGTTAGCACGAGATACCGCTCTTTATGTTCAGCGCTTACCCTACCTACCATGAAATCCTCTAGGTGATGTGTTTTGCGGTAGGCCTCTAATTCAGTTGTATAGCCTAGGTCTCTGAGGGACATTTTAAATTTAGTATTTAAATATAAGAGTAAGCTATTTATTCTCTTTTAGACAATGGTAGATATACTCCGTAGGTATGTTTGGAATTTTAATGATCTCACATTTATCAAAAATCGCTTTAAATTTCTTAAAATTAAAACGGGTATACAAGACTTGACTGTAATAGCAACCAGGCTTTAATAAGTCATATGCATCCTGAATGATTCCCATGCCTTTTTCTTTGGAAAAAAAAGAAAAGGGAATAGAAGCAATTACGGAATCAACGGCCTCCTTTACATGAGCCTTAGCATTTTCAGCACCATCATTAATGATGACCAGGCGATCATCTTTTATTGTATCTGCTACGTGGTCACAAAATTCCTTCTTTACTACAAATGCATAGAGCTTTGAACCTTCGGGCAAGCGACTTAGTATTTCTTTTGTTATATTCCCATGTCCCATTCCATATTCAACTACGACAATCGGTTCTCCCTCGGGCAAATGTCTACATATCTCCAGTTCTACTTTACGACTTGTCTCGGTGAATGCACCGGTGGTGAATAGATTTTTGGTGAATTCAATGGTGGTTTTGATCTTTTGTTTCATAAACAACTATGCTAATTGGAAAATGTCTAAGGTACGTGATTCTTCAGATAAGCAAAGTGTTTAGAGATGATATTTTATATTACAAAGTATAACATACTGTTTTTCAGTTATTTACAATAGACATAAAACATTATTGCTTTAATTTCACTTCATGATTATTCCAAAACAACACTTGTGTCACTGAATCCATTTGATATACTTCGTTGCCTTGTTCCCTAATCAATAAATCATCAGCATAGAGTTTTGCTTTTGATAGTCGGTTACCTTTGGTCGTAAGTAATACACTGTTTTCCGGATTTTGTATGCGAAAAGTTCCTTCTACCAGGGACCAGTCTCCATAGATTGTTTCAGCTTGCTCAGGAAAAATCTCTGTTTTAATGGGTGCTTGATTCCCTGGCAAATGTTCTTCGATAATCAGCTGGAAATAATGATTCAGCGCATCTTTTTCTCCATTATGCATCCAAATACTTAACTGATAATTTTTATCTTTTTCAAATGTTTTTGGCGGAAATTGATCTAATATATTTCTACCTTTTTTTAAGGACTGAAAAGCACCTTTGCCCCGAAATGACTTTGGTGAAACTTGGGTTTCAAAATTATTGTAATATAAATAGGAACTGCTGTCCGTTGTCAAAAAACCAGATTTAGGTGCTAGTTGGTTACGACTATTTTGATAGGTTTGAAACAACTTACTGCTACGATTCCTAAACAAATCTGCTGGATATAACTGGTAAATGGCAATATCATTTTCTTTATGAATGAGTTGGGCTTTAGCTAAAATATTGTGCTCATATATACTAATTGGCAAGGCTGTCCTGATCAGTAAAATTGGCCTGTTTGAAATGATATCCTCCTGGATCGGTTTTTCATAAAAATCAGGTGAAAGGAGCTGCACGGAATTTTTACTTTCCGGGATGGACGTCCGGGTTAAAGCTGCTCCGATGATAGGAAGCCCACTATGGTAGGATAGGAGTATGGAGGCTTCCATGGCCTGGTGCTTTCTGGGTCGCCAATATGATTCCGAACCATAGTGATAAAAGGGTAATGGTAATAGTGCTTGATATTCTTTTGCATCAAACTTTTCTAATATCACCTTAAATTTTTCAGGTAGTAAAACTGGATTAAAGGTATTTGGAAAACGGCTGATGTTTCTGGCGACTTCCTGATGATGAGAGAGGCCTTCTACTAAATAGATCGTTCCAATCACTGCAATGATAGCTAGCTTCAAAACTCTTCTGGATACATTTTGACGGATATTTTGCTTGCTCCAATCATAACTCTCTTGCATGACGTATGCCACCAACACTAAACTTGTAAAATAAAATGGCCAGGTAAACCTACCTGTCGCCCGAAATTGTTTTAGGATATTCAGGAGGTCTAATAAGGAAGGGAACTGGACAAAGGGGATTCCAAATGCAAAAAGCAGAACCAGAACTGAAGCAATAAATGCGACAACGATTTGTTTTTTGGAAAAAAAATGGACAAGTAATTTTGCTTGTTTTTTTCTGATCAGTCCTGCCACAAACCAGATCAAAAGAAAGGCAAAAATCAAGGTGGTGGGTAGACCGACGTAGGCTCTGGCTTCCCACTTCTGACCAATAACACCTTCTCCGATCAGCGCGTCTAAAAAGTGTCTTACCGGACCAAGGTGAGGGATAAAAATATCATCCGGTTCGGCATTATAGAGAAAAAAACCACCTAAATTATCCGTCCGGTCGATATGATGATCCGTGATTTTGGCAAATGCAAAGAATAACATTATTGGCAAGCATACAACGGCCAGAGATTTTAAATAGTGAGTACTATTTGCTTTTGTCCATAACCATTCTACAATGATTAAGGCAGTTAGGAAGAATAAGGCGACAACACCAAGGTAGGCATGTATAAATAGCCAAAATAAATTATTAACCAACAACCATATATAGTGCTTCCAGCTTGCAAATGCTTTTTTAGTTTTTAGCCAGAGTAACCAGGTCAGGGGAATAACTACGCTATAGGAAAGCGCATAATGGCCCTCCATTCGAAATAATTGCGGGGCTAATAATGTAATGACAAAGCTAAACATCAAGGCAAACCAGGGCTTGATTCCTAATTCCCTCAACAATAAAAATACAACAATCGAACAAGCTAAAATACCAAACAACATCAAGGCGTTAAGAATACCAATACTATTATTTATAAAAAAAGGCCATTGTGTTCCCAAAGCCTTAATTAGATTCGCCAGAGCAGGATGACAATCGGTATAGAGAAAATGTTCTCCGTACGGATAATTCATTCCCGCGAAATGTATATAAGAACTATCATTTTTGATGTGGTAGGCATAAGAATAATAGGTTTTGAGTCCATCATTTTCGGCACCAAATAAATATTGATTAGGAGAGCTAAGGATAGGGCCATAAAAATAGATGAGGAGTACACTACTCAGAAAGAGTAACAAAATAAATGGATAGGAAAGTCGACTATTTCTCATGGCTCAGGATTCTCTCAAATCTACGGTAAATTTTCTTATTTGCTAAACTTAGAATTTTCTATCTTTAGACATGCATTCAGTTGCCTCTCCTGATGGAGTTGCTTTATTTTATCTATCCAAACCCTATGCTATGCCCTTTTATTCACAGCTACAAATCGGTAAGAATGATTCTTCCGCAATGAAAATTAAAAAACGAAGAGTTATTGATCGAATTCGTATTTTACGAGCAGCACTGGGGCAGCATATTGCATCCTCAACTACGAATAATGGACATGATTCAGTCAAAATTGCAACCTGGAATCTTCGGGAATTTGGCAAAAACAACTACGGAGGAAGAAGTTTCGAAGCGCGTTATTACATAGCTGAAATAATTGCTCATTTTGATATTGTTGCACTGCAAGAAATCCGCAGTGATCTGGT
This sequence comes from uncultured Saprospiraceae bacterium, assembly GCA_965367335.1. Lineage (GTDB taxonomy): Bacteria > Bacteroidota > Bacteroidia > Chitinophagales > Saprospiraceae > CBDUIU01. The sequence continues at coordinate 4,702 of CBDUIU010000062.1, read as the reverse complement.
GGAGTTTTTTAGACTCAAAAAGATATTGGGTCCGGATTGGTCCTACCTGGCGACTGATGTCACGGACGGTTCAGCCGGTAATGGAGAAAGGATGATTTTTCTCTATAATCGTCGTAAAGTGCAATTTAGAAATATTTCCGGTGAGCTAACCTTACCAGAAGGAGCGAAAATTCGTGCGGCATTTGGAGAAAGGATTAAACTAGAGCATGGACTTTCTTTGAATTTAGCGACAACGGCACCTGATCTATCCGGAACTTACAAGGTCAGACTTAAAACTTCCGGAGGGAATAAAAAGCTAAACAGAGACCTGGAAATCCCACTGCCTCCCGATACCACGCTTTCCGTACCCATTGGTTCCTCTTTAGTCATAAAAAAAGGTACCATAGTCAACAGTCCAGGAAAAGGTAAGGCTTCCGTAATCATTCCCCGAACGGACATTGATGGAACAACCTATGGGCTCCGTTTTCCGGAAAATTCCTTCGATGATTCTCTTCGACAGTTTGCGCGCACACCTTTTATTAGTGCATTTCAATCCGGTTGGCTCAAAATAAATCTATGCACCGTGCATATCTACTATGGCGATGCCGACGATGCGCTCAAAATGGAACAACGTCGCAGTGAAATTGAGCAATTGACAAAAGCGCTGGCGGATAAAGCTAAAAAAGAATTTAAATATGATAATGAATCCTTTATGGGGGTCTTGGGTGATTTCAATATTGCAGGTAAAGAGCACCCAACCATGGAAGCTTTGGAGTCCAATGATTTTGAAATTCCGGAGCAATTAAAATCTATCAGTGGCTCAAATGTAGATCGAACCAAATTTTATGATCAAATCGCTTTTTGGAAACCTGGGCGAACTAGTAGTTATACCAGATTAGATATTTTAGGTGCTAACACTTTTGACTTTTTTGAGCATGTGTTTAAACTGGAGGATGAAGCGATCTACCGAAATGAGTCAACAAAGAATGGACTCAAGCCCTCTTCAAGATACAAAACATGGCGTACCTACAAAATGTCAGATCACTTACCCATGTGGATTGAATTACGCACTGATTTTACGGAGGAATATTTGGAAGGTATTTCGGAAGATTAGGATCTGTTAATTATGGCAAGTTTACTCAGACCTTAATTCCCAACAGCATTTGCAGGTGTGAGCATAGCCATGAAATAACAAAATAATTATCACTTTAATCGAACATATTTTCTTGTCTAACCTTATATAGAAAACTACCTAATTATAACTCAAAATTAATTATGTTAACACAAACGATACCTACCGAGCCATTACAAAAGGCTGTAAATAGAAATGATGATCATGAGTCTATTTCTGCTAATATTATTAAGAAATACACGCTACTGGCCAGTGGTGCTACCTTAATTCCCTACGAATATGTAGACGTAGCTGCCTCCGCTGTTTTACAAACCTTAATGGTGAGGGAATTATGCCAATTGTACAATGTCCCTTATGAAGGTAAAATAGGATCATTAGCAGTATGGAGCTCAGTGGGTAGCTTGGTTAGCAAAGCGATCTCAGAAGTCATCAATAGAGTAGTGGTAGCTAATAAAAGCGAAAGCTTTTTTAATTTGAGTAGTATTGCTATTACCGCAACCTACATGGCTACAGTAGGAGAATTTTACAAAATACATTTAAGAGATGGAGGAACACTTGACGATGTGACGATCACGGACTTAGGTGGATATTTAGTAGAAGAGATTCAACGTGGGGACATCAGTATAAATAATTTAACCAATCCTAAGACCTTAATGAATCAGTTGATTTCATAATGAAAAGACAACTCATAAAGCAAACAAGTAGAGATATTTTCAGATTTCATCCGAATTTAAAGATGGCATTTAGAAATATCTCTGCTTATTTTTAATAGCCGGAATTCGTTAAATAGCAATTATTGTCATATTTGATAACTTTAAAATGTAAAGCCAATATCCACTGAGAATGTACCGGCAAAATTGCTATCGTCATCAACCCGGTACATTCTATGACTATCTCCTCCGCCATAGCCAATTCCTCCAACAATATTGATTAAAAAGCTATCTCCCAGTATCCATTGTACGCCAAGGTTCAATAACAATCCTACTGTAGTTTCAGATTTTCTTTGATCACCTGTTCCTAAAAATCCTGTATTAAAAGTTGTATTTCCAACAAAAAGCTCTGGTTTTATATAACCCCCTTGAAGAATATGCCTTCGTCGGGTATCGGATGTTATAAATGTGGGTTTCTTATAAAATTTATATCCAATGGTACCAATAAAACCTCTGGCATCCCTGTCTTCCCGATTAAAGCCAAGCCCAATGATAGCAGCCCTCGCTTCCCAGCTTCTTCCCGGTTTTATATTTTGCTCATAGGTAAAAGTAGTAGATCCGGTTAAAGGAGCTAAAAAACTTATTTTTAAAGCTCTTTTATCCTGCCCTGCAAAATACTCCGCTTCATCAATAGTTTCCTGTCCAAAATATTCAGTTCGACCATTTTCAAATTTTATGTGCGTGATATTCCTTTTTTCCAAGACATAGATTACTCCATCTTCTTTCTCCGCCCAAAGTCGGTATTTGACCTCTCCGGTTCCGATTTCCATAATTTTGGCCTCGATGGATTCCTGGTTCTTTTTTAAATGAATAACATCTTGAGCTTGTAGGGTAGGAGTTATTAGCATGAAAATAAATAGGGTGACAAAACTGTATATTGTACTTTTCATGATTAAGGATTTTTGTTATCTATTCTAAACATTTGCATACCAAGGATGGTACATCGGTCTGATAATTTCTCTGTCAAAATCAGCTTAGAACATGCTGTAATTATGTTAAAAGTAGATGAGACTTGCAAAAAAGGATAAAGTTTTAATCCGCTAGATCTTCCTTTTACGCAACTAATTAGAAAGACGGTACCTGCAAAGCTGATCGTTGGGTAGGTTTATCTTTTATTCACCGGACTCCCAACTGATACAACCAAATGTATCTTGTATATTTCTCCTAAATTAGAAAAAAGTCTTTAGTTATTACAAAAAAAAACTGAAACCCAATAATTGAGTTTCAGCCGTTTGGATAATGGGTTAGTTTAATGTATTTCTAGTTTAGTTTTTTCAATAGCATCTCTGCTACCAATTCGGAAGAAGCCGGGTTTTGTCCGGTGATCAACAAACCGTCCTCCACGGCATAGGGTTGCCAGTCGTCAGTTTTGCTATAGATACCTCCTTTTTCCTGTAACATTTCCTCAACTAAGAAAGGAACAACATCCGTTAATTCTACCGCCTCCTCTTCGGAATTTGAGAAGCCAGTCACTTTTTTACCTTTTACCAAAGGTGTACCTTTTGACGATTCAACGTGTTTGAAAATCGCGGGAGCATGACAGACCGCACTCACCGGTTTTTTACTGTTATAAAACTTTTCAATCAGCGAGATAGAATCTTTATCTTCGGCAAGATCCCACAAAGGGCCATGACCACCAGGGTAAAACACCGCGTCGTAATCATCAGCGTCTACTTTCTCCAGTTCAATAGTATTAGCTAATTTATTTTGAGTGGCTTCGTCCTTATAAAATCTTTCGGTGGCCGGAGTCTGAGCATCTTCCGTTGTACTACTAGGATCAATGGGTGGTTGTCCGCCTTTCGGGGAAGCTATGGTAACATCCACACCTTTATCTATTAAATAATAATATGGACTGGCAAATTCTTCTACCCAAAATCCTGTCTTTTTTCCGGTATCTCCAAGTTCATCGTGACTGGTTAATACGAATAATACTTTTGTCATGGTGTTTTCTTAATTAAATAGGTGAATTGTTCTGTGAATTACTTAATACTGTATAAATATTGAAAGGGTAATATATTACACAGCGATACAACAGAACATCTGGATCAATGTTCGGGAGATATAGACTGATCAGGAAAGTTTAGTAAGGCCTGGCTGGGCTTTTTCGAATGAGTTTGGTTTAACAGGTATGAATTAAATAATACGCCTATTTTTTATTTAAAGGAAGGTCCGGAGATCCAGCCTACAATTGACTTTCTGGTGCCCTCGGTTACCGGATAAACCTTATTAAGCAGGAATGATGGAAATATAACAAGATCTCCTTTTTGCAATTTGACTTTGTGTTCTGAGGGTCCTAATAATATGGAAAATTCACCGCCTAAATGTTCATCCGTTAATATGCATTCAAAAGATAATTTTCGATTAGAGGCCAGACCCTCATGAGAGACATCCAGGTGCCAATCATAGTGGCCCTCTTTATTTGGGAGGCTATGATATTCCGTATATTGTAGGTACTCATTGATCCCAAAAAGATCAAAATCCCAAGCTGTTTGATTATATTCTTTTACTTTATTCATGATCTTTTCGTACAGCCACCAACTTTTATCTTTCCATATTAACCACTTAATCTTTGATCGCCTCACATTCATCCCCGGGGCGTTTTTTTGACCGAAAATATCTGCATTCTGATATTCAAACTCTTCCGTAAATCTACTGATATGGTTAATCTCTTCTTCTCTGAGGAATTTTGGAAAATAGGCTACCTGGGTAACGGGAATTTGAGTTCGGACATCAAACAATTGAAAATTTTGAAACATGCTATCGTGTTAAAATCATAAGGTAAACAGGAAGACCAAGTAATCAACTAATTTTAAGATAGTCAATTATCTTTTTACTACGAATTTTTTAGTTTGACTAGGTGCTTTTCCAAAATTCACATTAA